>JAWOBY010000008.1:0-10258 GCA_046484055.1 Candidatus Woesearchaeota archaeon
ATCCTCTCAATGACCTTCACAACCCTCTGGCTGGCCTTTCCGTCCATTTTGTAAGCCCTGCCATATATGAATCTCTGCCTTCCCTTCCTGAGCTTATGCTGTGTCTTCTTGTCTCCCATCACATTAAGAATCGCGGGCCTGATGTCCTCTTTTCGCCTCACGCCGAGGGCAGCACCTTCCCTTGCATAAGGCATCATGTCCGGCTCTCCGGTGAGGTTTATGGTTATGACAGGCTTATCAAGCATCATTGCCTCTATGGCTGTGGTGGAGAAGACTGTCATCATGAGCTCGCAGGCATTGAGGAGGCCGTAGAGGTCTATATCCTTGCCTATGATTATGTTGCTTATGCCTGTCTCTTTCCTTAATGACTGGTACATCGCGTCAGTCCTTTCCGCAGGGTGGAGCTTGACCACAAGCACAGCATCTTTCATGCCTTTTACCGCGTCATATACTGCCCTCACAACATGCTCGTCGCATTCAGGCACCTGCGTGGCCAGCACAAGTATCTTTTTCTTCCTGGGTATTCCGAGTTTCCTGCACATCTCATCCCTGCTGATTATCCCCTCTCTCTTTGCCAGCTTGTCGAATCTCGGCTGGCCTGTGACGATGAACTTGTCTGCAGGAAGGCCTTTATCCACGAAGAATTTTTTCACTGCAGGCCCTTCCACCGCCATCCTGTCCGCGAACACCCTGCTGTATTTTGGCTCGTCAGCTATGGCTCCGTGCTGTATGTTGAGTGTCGGCACTGCATCGACTGCTGCTGCCCTGCACGCTGCCCTACCGTATGTCGATGTGTCGTTGGCTATGACCGCTGCTGAAGGTTCCTTCATGTCAATGATGTTCCTGGTGGTCTCGACATGCTCTATCACCTGCCCGAACCTTGTGAGGAATAGGTGCCTCAGCCTCGGCCTGAGTATTTCCCATAATGGTATCTTCCTGAAAGTGATGGAATCCCTGACCTCATCGTCATTCTTCAGGCACTCCCATCTCCTTCTCATATCTTTCTTTCTCCTGTTGACAAGCTTCCTTACCTTCCTGCTCGTGTAGTTCTCGAATGTCTCGTGGCTTATGCCGTACTTTTTGAGCTTCTTTTTAGTGACATTGAACACATTGTCAACGCACACGATATCGTGGTTGGCCCCTTTCTTCCTGAGCAGTTTTATCACAGGGTTCATCACATCAGCATGGTTCGCATAATAAGGCAGGAGCAGCACGCCCCCCTTATTCTTTTCTGTCCTTTTCCAGGCCCTTCTCTTGATGTTCTGCAGTTTGAGGTATGACTGATAGCCTGCTGAAACGATGTCCTGCCTTATCGTCCTGTTCAGCCTCCTGCCGATGCCGTATGATCCTGCCCTTGTCCTGATGCCCGCCTTTCCTGCGACCAGCGCTGCTATGCGGTTCTTCAGGGTGGCCTTGTCCCTTACTGTCATCTTGTAGGGTTTTTCTGTGTCTATCACTTTCATCACAGCGCCCACGTGCCTGACTATATCCCTGAGAGTGAAGGAAAAGACTGATTTTGAGGAGAATTCCTCTTCCACGAAATCAAGAAGGTTCGCCCCCTGATAATCCAGGTATTCGCGCAGCCTCGGATGCTGTTCAGCGAAGCCGAGGAAGTATTTGTAGGCCTCGTTGTCCATGTACTTGTAATCCTCTTCAGAAAGGTAGTCCTGCACCCTCCTGCTGGCGGCTTTTTTCCCGTTGATTATTATTGTTATCTCATCATTGTCTATAAGAATGGATTTCATGGCGTCAGCGCTTCTCCTCAGGCCTTTGTTCCTGCCGCCCCTCTTTCCTGCTTTTTTTGATGCCTTCTTTGCTTTCTGTTTCTTTTTCTTTTTTTCCATAAGTGATCCCCTTGTTTTCATGCGTAATCATTTAGGAGCTTTTTTGGCTTCAATATGCTCTTCCTGTCCGCATCTATGTACATCTGATGCCAGATCTCGAATGCCATCATGTTCCACAATGTCTGGTAATGGTAGTAAAGGTTGGGGCTCGGCTTCCTGCTGAGTATCTTCTCTATGTACCTATAGTTGAAGTATCCTCTCTCCTTTATCCTCCCGGGTGCGAGAATCTCCTTAAGATGATCTTTCATTCCGGCCTTGAACCAGTAGTAGGGGCTCATGTTGAATCCTGCCTTCTTCTTCCTGAACACGAAATCAGGTATTTTTCCTTTCATTGCCTTTGAGAGCATCTGTTTTCCGGCCCTGCTTCCCATGCTGAACTTCCTGTGCTTGTCAGGCAGTGAGAACGCGAACTCAACGAATCTATGGTCAAGGAATGGCACTCTTGCCTCAAGGCCGTGGGCCATGCTCATGCGGTCCATCCTCTCCAGAAGGTCATCATTGAGGTAAGTCCTTATCTCCATCTTGAGGGTCTGGTTGTAGTAGTTCATGCCCTCACTGCCTTTGCCGCTGAAGTAAGGCTTCAGCATCTCCCCGAAGCTCTGCAGCCCGGCTTTCTTCAGGTTCTCAGAATAGAGCTCCTTTCTCTCATCATCGTATATCAGCAGCGGCGCGGCAATGGTGTATGTGTGGCCCTTGTCATGCACTTTCGCAAGATACAGCATGCCCCTCTTGAGATAGTTTGATCTTGCTGTCCTGCTGAGAGCGCTGAACACGGGTTTCCCGAGGAAAGAAGGTATCAATGCGGACAATGCCTTCTGGTGGTAATAGTATTTATGGCGCCTGTATCCCGCGAAAAGCTCATCACCGCCGAGTCCTGTGAGCGCTACTGTAACAGACTGCCTGGCCAGCTTCGAGATGTAGAACTGGGGGCTTATGTTGGTCTTCGGCGTGTCCATGTGCCATATGAATTCAGGATAATGCTTCAGCACATCGCTTTCCACATAAATCTCCTCATGGTCAGTGCCGAATGCCTCGCTGACCCTCTTCGCGTCCTTCAGCTCGTCCCACGGCTCATTGAATCCCACTGCGTATGTCCTTATCGGCTTCTCTGCCTCATCACATTCCGACATGAGCGCCAGCACAGAGCTTGAGTCTATGCCCCCGCTGAGGAAAACGCCGAGAGGCACGTCAGAGACAAGCCTTTTCCTGACAGAATCCTTCAGGCCTTCCCTTAACTTCTGCAGGTAATAGCTTTCAGGATGCGAGGTCTTATCCGCCTTCAGGTCCCAGTACCTTTGTATCGAATGAGCGCCGGACTGGATGTCATATGTCATGTAATGGCCCGGCTCAAGCTTGCTTATTCCTTTGAATAATGTCTCTCCGCCGAATATGTAATTGAAGTTGAGGAATTTGTGGAGCGCGTTGGGATTGACCTCCCTCTTTATGTCTTCGCACTGGAGCAGCGACTTTATCTCTGAAGCAAAGAATATCTTTCCGCCTGCGAACGCATAATGCAATGGCTTTATGCCCAGCCTGTCCCTCGCTAAGAAGAGCTTATGCTGTTTCTTTCCCTTAGTTTTCCTGTTGTCATATATCGCGAAGGCGAACATGCCGTTGAATCTCTCAAGGCATTTTTCCCCCCATTGCTCGTAAGCGTGGATTATCACCTCTGTGTCAGTGTCGCTCCTGAATTTGTGGCCTTTCTCCTCAAGCTCTTCCCTCAGCTCCCTGAAATTGTATATCTCGCCATTATACACAACCCACACATCATTGTTCTCATTGCTCATGGGCTGCCTGCCTTTTTTGCTGAGGTCAATTATAGAAAGACGCCTGTGGCCAAGGCTGAGGTTCCTGTCAAAGAAGTATCCTGAATCATCAGGGCCCCTGTGACTCAGAGCTCTGGTCATGTGCCCCGCCAGTTTCTTGTCCTCAAGGCCTCCGATGCCTACGATTCCGCACATGGGGTTTTATTGAGTGGTGGGTTATATAAAATTTTGGGTTGATTTAATATTTTAACCAAATATTTATAAATAAAGCTTATAGCAGAGCGTGAGGGGGCATAATAGCCTATATGAAAGATAAGATAGCTGTATGGATAATGATGTTCTCAGTTCTGGCTAGTTGCGCGAGTGCAAGCATGATTCCGATAAGCACTGTTGCTGTAGATGGTACTGGATATGGTTTACAAACCAATAAAAAAGTCAATGACAACAAAATCATGCTCACAACACCAACAGATGATTTAGTGATAAATTCTGATACTACTCTGGCCACAGACACATATAGTATAGATGACACTGGCAATGATGGAGTTATTATCATCAACTCCAGCAACATTGTGCTTGACTGCAACGGAGCTGAAATAATGGGCTCCGGCAGTGGTTATGGCATAATGGCGAATGGAGACCATGATCTCAAGTATTGGGGCAGGCCAAGAGAGCTTTCATGGAATAAGTATGATATTAATAGAAGCTTCCTGAGAGGTATGAATGATGATTTTGATTCTAACATAACTGTGGGCCCAGGAGGGGATTATAAAAGGATAACTGATGCTGTAGAGACTTCAAACCCCTCTTCAGAGAATATCACAGTGATAACAGTTGATTCAGGAATCTATAATGAGAGCTTTGAACTGAAGGAATACCAACATCTTCTCTGCCTGGGCGATGTCATTATAGCTAATGATTCCTCTTCTCCTGTCACTACAGCCAGCAACACCAGAATAGAAGGCTGCAGGATAATAGGGGGGAGCATAGCTATCAGGGGCCTATCCTTAAAGGGAGCTAATATAACCCTGAGAGATATTACTGCGATAGGAGGGGTGGACGGCGCAACTCTTCCTGCAGATGTTTCATTGACCAATCTTTATGCAGTCAATTCAACCTTCTCAGGAGGGAAATATAGGGGGGATGGTATCGGGCTTCTCGGAAACACCAAGGGGGCTTACTTTGAGGGGTGTGATTTTTTGGCATCCACTGAAAAGTTTGACGGCAGTCCTGCCGGTTTTGTCGCCGGGAATCAGAAAAACAATTTCAGGATAGCTGTAGAAAACTGCTTTTTCAACACCACAAGCAGAAGAAGCCTTTCAAATGTGGAGGTTGAGGGACTTATGAGCATTGAACCTTCAGAATACGGCTATTTTGGGGTCATAGACAGTGAATTTTACGCTTACACAAATGAAACATCTGTGGGGGATGTGAGGCTGATAACAGTCAATCCTAAAACTGAGTTTGAGGTCATAAACACAAGGATGGATATTGACAGCCCCAAGACGACAGGGATATACCATTTTTATGGCACAGGGGGCAAGGTATGGAACAATTCTGTAAACACCACAAGATTATCTGAAGTAATAACCTTTGAGGATTTCTCAGGTTCCATTGACAGGTTAGTGAAAAACCCATCGCCTGTCCTGGACAATATAAGTGGTTTCATCAGTTCTATAGGCTTCCTCGATAACATAACAGTGAAGAATTGCAATGTAGGGGGTTTTGAGAGCGGAATGAATCTCACAGCCTTGAGCAACCTTAAGTTAAGGGATAATGAAGTGCATAACAATGATGGGATAGGAGTGATATTCGGAAATTATAACAGTACCATAAGAGGCAATAAGGTCTATCATAATGATAAGGGAGGGATTGTGGGGGTGGGTATAGGCTCAGAAATCAAGGATAATGAGGTCTATGGGTGCAGTGCAGGAATATCTGTCGCAGGGATAGGGAACAGGACAATCCAGAATTCCATATCACACAATAAAGCCCATAATAATGAAAGGACGGGCATAACAGTAGCAGGGTTTTATAACAGGATCTTCAGTAACAATGCCAGTGCTAATGGGAAAGATGGCTTGAGCCTCTCATTCGCAAACAGGACGCAATGTTATGACAATATTGCAGATAATAATTCCAGGGGTGGAATCGCAATAATAGAAGGCAGTGAGAACAATGTCTCAAATAACACAATGAAAGGCAACAGATTCGGTTTCGGGATGCAGGGCCTCTTCGGTGAGGGCCCTTCCTCAGGCAATCTGATATCAAAAAATAATATCATAGACAGTGAAGAGGCAGGAATTGGGCTTCACGACAAGATGATATGGAATATAGGGAAACATCTCGCAATACATATGTTTGGGGATGATGTTGAGATCGTACGGCACAAAGTGAAACGTAACATTTTCTTCAGCAACCATATCAATAATACAGGAGTATATGGGTTCCATGTTTATGGAAAAGCAGTGAGTGACAATGAGATCTACTCAAATGATTTTTATGGAAATGGGGTGATGGACTCTGACAACCATAACATCTACTGTGTGGATGGTGTAGGAAATGATTATCATGGCAATGCAACAGGCCCTGAATGCTGAATCATCCATCTAAACGTTTATTCTTGCTATTCCAACCATATCCAATCATTGATACAGAAAATATTTATAAACAACATCCAGTGAGGACCATTAGCATGGCAGACAAGAATGCAGTTATCGCAGGCGTCACAAGCAGGAAGATACTCGCATTGGTATTTCTTGCAGCCCTTGCGGCGTTTCTCGTGCCTTTCTCATACACTGCATACCCCACAAGCGATGATGCATGGCAGCACATACAGAAGGCTGAATGCTATCTTGACAACGGCGGTTTTCCGTTCAAGGCGCTCTACAGTCTTGATGTGGAGGACTGCATAAGCTATCCGAATTATCCCCCCCTGTTTGATGTGCTGCTCGGGCTTGGAAAATATCTCGGCGGCATGATGCTCTTCGCGCGGATCATGCCCTCATTGCTTGCCGCGCTGGTGGTCTTTGCATTTTATCCTCTTGCAAGGAAGTTCCTTGATGAGAAGCATGCGCTGCTGGCCACTGTGCTGGCGGTATTCGCGCCTGAGTTCATGGTTCTCGGCTCTGCGAATGCGCAGCCGCAGATACTCGGCATCCTGCTGTCACTTCTGTGCCTCAATTTCCTGCTCAATATAGAGAGAGCCGGAAGCAACAAGGGGTGGAGAGGGATGCGTGCCAGAGAGAAGCGCGCTTATGCGCTCAATCTCGTGCTGGCTGCGGTCTGTTCAGCCCTTCTCATCTACAGCTACACCACCTATGTATTCTTTGCTTATCTCATCTTCCTTGTATCGATACTTCTGAAGAGAAAGTTCGGCATGGTCAAGGATATAGCAATTCTGACTCTCGCATCCATAATATTAGGCCTGCCTGTGCTGCTGAAGTTCCTGCTCTTCCCTCCCCCGAATGCGGGCATGGGGATTGAGAGAGGTTTCTTCCTTGACTCCTACTGGTTACTTATGCCCCTGAGAATAGGCCTTGCATCGCTTGTGCTTGCGTTCTTCTCCAGGCCTGAGAAAGAGCACAGGAGGATGCTGTATCCTTTCCTGCTCGTCCTTGCATTCGTGTCATTCTTCCAGTTCATAGCGCCTTTCCCCCCTACACGGAATCTTGCTTTCCTAGTTTTCCCTCTGGCCATCCTGGCGGCGGACGGCTGGCAGGGATTCCTGGAATGGCTGAAGCTCAGGGATTACAGCAGGCTTCTTACAGCGGTTCTTGTTGCCTGTGTCATCCTCTCCGGTATTATTGCGGTTTATTGTTTCGTGCAGCTTGAGTCTGTGACTGACTCAGAGTACAGGGCGAAGCTCTGGACAATGGAACATGAAGGAAAGATAGCAACTTACAACTGGGGGCCTTTCAATTACAGGGCTGAAAGGCAGTTCAATGGCAATATATTCGGTGATTTTCCTGCAAAACTCAATGCTGAGGATATCGATCTTGTGGTTCTCACCTCAAAGACCCCTGAGATCTACGGCATGTCCAATGAAGAGGCGGCCATGAAGCTTGATGATCACTGCTCCAGGGCCTTCAGGGAAAAGAATGTGTATATCTTCAACTGCTCAGCACCCATATGAGAATAACTAGGGCATTCCTGGCTTTCTAATCGACAAACATTTCTAATCCACAAACCTGTACTTCAGAAGAGAGTATAACGCTTTTACTCCGTCCTTCCATGTTATCTTTTTTCCCTCATCAAACGACCTGCACTTGTACCATATGGAAACTTCAATGATCCTGTATCCTTTCTTTATGAGCTTTGCTGTTATCTCAGGCTCAAGATCAAACCTTCTTGCCTTGAGATCAAGCTTCCTCACCACATCCCTCCTGAGCATCTTGTAGCAGGTCTCCACATCAGTCACCCTCTTCATGAACAGGATGGATGCGAAGAGGCTTATCATGAGATTGCCCAGGTAATATGTCTTGTATCTGGCGTCGTGCTTCTCAAGGAATCTGGAGCCGTATACTGCATCTGCCCTCCCTTCTTTCAGGGGCTCCAGCAGTTTGGGGTAATCATTAGGGTCGTATTCCATGTCCGCGTCCTGTATCACTACGAAATCGCCTGTGGCGTGCTTCAGGCCAGTCCTTACCGCAGCGCCTTTTCCCCTGTTCTGCCTGTGATAGAATATCTTGACGTTCTTCCTGTTTATCCCGTCGAGAACATCCTTTGTGCTGTCTTTTGAGAAGTCATCCACGATTATTATCTCTTTCTCTGTCCTGCCGATATTCACCTTAGCAACTTTATCAACTACCTTGCTTATCGTCTTTTCCTCATTGTATGCAGGGATGATTATTGATAGTTTCATATTATCACTGTGATATTATGATGCTGTAATTGATCGTGCCCGCATCGCTGCAGGCATCGAATGAAGATTTGCCTCATCTGAAAAGCCCGGCCAAAAATCCGATATTGTAAAGGCCATGCTGGAAAAAGAGCAGGAGGGGGGTTAATAAAGCTATTGGTCCTTTAATGCTCATCAGAACCTTTGCGGTCGTCGCCAGCAGCATTAGGATGTATATTCCAGCAAGGGATATAAAGGCATACATTGCCGGAATGCTTATGAGGGATAATATGAGGAGCGCCAATGCTGCGATCATTCCTGCAAGGGAAAGCAGGGCGTACCACCTTGTCCTGAGTATCCCCGGATGCATCTTTGCTATCCGTGCAGCGGCTACGCCGTACTTGTACATTCTCCTGATGTATCCCTTAAGGCTTGATGTCCTGTGATGCCATACTATCGCGCCTGGTATGACAATGAACCTTACGCCCTTTTTCCTGAGCCTGTAGTTGAACTCGCCGTCCTGCCCGATTATGAGGCTCTCGTCCTGCCTGTTCCTGCCCCACAATCCCTTTTTGTACATTGCATTGCAGTTGGGTATTGACTCCACTATGCGCTCTTTCTTTCTTATCGCTGATTGCGCCGAGCCCCCGCTGCCGAGCAGCGTCTGCTCCAAAGCCCCTACAAGCTTCGCGAACCTGCTGTCTGTCTTCGGGACAAAATTGAGCCCCCCTACACATCCGATGCTGCTGTCCTCTTTCTGCACTTCCTCCATCCTTCGGACGAGTGCCTTGAGCCACTGCCTGCTCACTATGCAGTCAGCATCTGTGAAGGCGAAATACTTCGCCTTTTTGCTGGCATTTTTCGCGCCGAGATTCCTGTGGGCGGCTGATCCTCGCTTACTGTCCTTTATGACCTTTATCCTCCCCCTGAAGAATCTGAGCGCGTCCCCCACCTCCTTCGTGGCGTCCCTGTCCATGACAACTATTATCTCGTGCCTGTCCTTAGGATAGTCAAGATTCAGAAGCGAGCTCACGCACTCCACAATGTATTTTGACTCATGCTTCACAGGGGTTATTATAGTGATGAACGGAAGTCTTTCCCTTTCTTTTCTACTGTTCCCGCGCTTCTTGTTATCCCGTATTTTAATGCCTCCTTAATGTGTCCTTGATCCCTCCGGCTCGTACTGCAAGTGCTGTTCAAGTATTATTCATTATTCCCTGATTCTGGTTGGCTGAACCCTTCTCAGCCAGCCTAAAAAGCTTCTCCTCATATTTCTGGAACTGAAGGGTATTCTGGCTGTAGGCCTCATTCATCTTTGAGTCCACAGGATAGATATCAAAATTCTCCTGCAGGGCCTTCCTGAAGATCCCCTGAGGGTCGTATCCTATACCTGATTCAGCCATATAGACAGGCGTGCCGTTCTGCAGGAAACCATGGATGAGCCTTATGAACTCCTGCACATCCTGCTGCGAGCCGGCCTGATAATGGCCTATCCACCCCCCCTTATCTTTTGAAGGGTCGGGATCATGTATTACCGGCCTCCCTGTATAGAATGAATAGAAGAATCCCTGGTCTGTTGTGACAAGTATGGAATCCTCTTCTGTCACCGAGGCAATCCAGAGCGCGAACTCCTTCTGGCCGGAATAATCATGCCTCTGGTCTATTATCGGGTGTATTATCGCAAACATCCACACCACCAGCATGACCGCGACCGCGGCCCCCACTATCCTGTTGCTGTTGTAGAGGAGCTTTGTTCCGCAGGCCATAAATATGATCACCGCGATCAGCGCAGGAGTGAGGAACCTTGC
>JAWOBY010000071.1:0-38596 GCA_046484055.1 Candidatus Woesearchaeota archaeon
CCTTAAAATGCCTTGCATTTTAAGTATCTCCGCCCTAAAGGGCGGAGTTTTACGCTCCTCGCTTTGACAGGCGAGTTTTTGGATTTGAAAACGCTCAGAAACAAAAGGTTTCTGGCGTGCCAAAAATGTTCCATTTTTGGTCATTGCGCACTAAAGTGCGGGGTTTTAAACCCTGCGCAATTTTCAAATAAGGTTTGATGGAAAGATTGTTGAGGATATAGTGGTATTGGTAAAATGAAAAAACAGAAAAGTATAAACAAAAAACAGCCACTTTCATCAAAAATGAGTAATATTACTCAAAATTGGGTAAAAATACTCCTGCCCTTCACTTCAGGATACAGCAGGAGATTAACCCAGTCAGAGCTGGCAGAGATCTCGGGAATACCCCAGCAGACATGCTCAAGACACCTTAACAGGCTGGTGGAGGAGGGTTTTGTCAGCTATGAGGTTAGGGGGAGAAACAAGCTTTTCTTTATAGACCGTGGGAATCCATCTGCAAATGCACTTTTCCAGGCGCTGGAGAACTGCAAGGCACTTGAATTCCACCATAGGGTAAAGGACATTTCAGTCATAATAAGCGAGCTTCTTAACTATGCAGAATCAATAATCCTGTTCGGCTCATACGCATCTTACAAATACAAAAAGGATTCAGATATTGATATTCTTATTATGGGTGGGGCTGAGAAAGAAAAGATAAAAAAAGTAAAACAAAGATACAACACTGCAATCAATGAGCAATACTCATCATACAGGGAGTTCAGGGAATCCCTGAAATCAGAAAATCCGCTCGCAATAGAGATAATGAAGAACCACATACTCTTCGGAAACATTTCCAGCATAGTCAAGATATTCATGGAGGCCGATTATGAACACTGAAAAGATAAAATGGTGCCTTGGCAGGAAAAGGGGGATTGAGCTGACAGAGCCGAAACCACACCTGAGCAGGTCATACATGGATGAAGCTGATGAAACCCTGGAAAATGTCTTCTCTTCAAAAGGAAAATGGAGGACGATCACAGCCTATTATGCATGTTACAGTGCATTATACTCCATACTGATGAGATGCGGCATAAAAAGCGAGATACATGAATGCACTCTGGAGCTTATGTGCATTTTTGAATTCACAGAGAGTGAAAAGAGATACATGGCAGGGCTGAAGGAGGATAGGGTGCAGGCCCAATATTATCTCAAAAAGATAGTTCTCAAGGATGAGGAAAGTGTAAAAAACTTTGTATTGAAATGTAAGACAATACTCTCCGGCATGAACAGCAGAAAGATCAAAGAAGCCAGAAAATGGCTGAAAGAAAAGAAGCCAAAAGGCCCCCCTCTGAGAGGGAGAGCAGAGCATTGATAAAATGACCCAAAACAAATTCACCTCAGAAACAGTAATAGGCCTTGAGATACACATAGAGCTCGACACAGACACAAAGCTCTTCTGCGGCTGCTCCACTGAAAACCCTGAGGAGCCTAACACTCACACATGCCCTGTGTGCCTCGGCCATCCGGGCAGCAAGCCTGTGCTCAACAGGAAAGCTGTTGATTATGCGCTGAGGCTCTGTCTCGCTCTGGGTTGCGAGCTCAACAAGCAGCTGATATTCTCACGAAAATCATACTTCTATCCTGACATGGCCAAGAACTACCAGACAACCCAGTACGAGCTGCCGTTGGGCAGGGGAGGGAAGCTGAGCATAGGCGACACAGAGAAGAGCAAAGAGATCGGTATAGTGAGAGTGCATATTGAGGAGGATCCCGCATCTCTTGTCCATCCGTCCGGGATGACAACAAGCCCTTTCGTGCTTGTGGATTACAACAGGTCAGGAAGGCCGTTGTGCGAGGTCGTCACAGAGCCGGAGCTTTCAGGGCCTGAAGAGGCAAGGGATTTCATGAAGAAGCTCATAACTGTGCTGAGGTACATAGGAATATTCGATCAGGAGAACTGTATAATCAAGGCGGACGCGAACCTAAGCGTCAAGGAGACAGGTTATGTGAGGTCTGAAGTCAAGAACATAACCGGCTTCAAGGAGATAGAGCGCGCCCTGAAATATGAGGTGGGCAGGCACAGGAAGGCTGCTTCAGAAGGGAAGAAGCTCACGCAGGACACAAGGGCGTGGGATGCTGAAAAAGGTGTCACCTCAAGGATAAGGGTGAAGGAGACAGAGGAGGATTACGGCTACATACTCGATCCTGACCTTGTGGTTGTGGACATAACAGAAGATTGGCTCGGGAAAGTGAAGGAAGAGATGCCTGAGCTCGCGCAGGACAAGATACAGAAATTCATAAAGGATTACGGGATTGACAAGATTGATGCAGAGGTCATCGCGCAGCACAGGGAGCTCGCGGAGCTGTTCGAGGAGATCGCCAAGAAAGCGGATCCTGTGCTTTCCGCAAGATGGCTGAGAAGGGAGCTGATGAGGGTTATGAATTATAATGAGATGTCATTCGATGATCTTCCTGTGGGGGCAGGGGAGCTCACAGAGCTTTTCCTCATGATACAGGCGAATGATATCACTGAGAATGTGGCCAAGCGGATCATGGAGAAGTTCATGGAGGGATCATTCTCGCCCAGGAAGTACGTGGAGGAGCAGGGGCTTAAAGTCATGTCCGACAAGGGCGAGCTGGAGAAATTCTGCACTGAAGCGGTCAAGGAGAATCCGAAAGCGGTAGAGGAATACAAGGCGGGCAACGAGAAATCGTTCAACTTCCTCGTGGGCCAGGTGATGAGGAATACAAAGGGGCAGGCCGAGCCGAAAGAGGTGAATGAACTGCTGAAGAGGATTATCGGATGATGCTCTTTAGGGCATGCCTTATTTGATCAATATGTGTTCTTCCTTCTGCCAATCTTCGGTTTTTCAGGCTGTTTGAAGGTATGCCAGTCAATGAGAGGGATGATCTGCCGGATATTCTCCTTTTTTTATCATCCTTTTTTTCTTATTATCATTCCTTCCCTTGTGAGGTTTATCGGGAAGTACTTAGCGGGTATCGGAACCCTTGAGAATTCATGTCCCCCTTTCTCTATGAATCTCTTCATCTCGTCCGCTTCTGGGGTCTCGTAGTGGTACCTGCGCGCAATATACTTTCCGACCGGGCCATTGTTCATCTCCAGGTCTATGATATACCCTCCTGGTCTGGTGAGTCTCAGGAGCCTTTTCAGTGTCTTTTTATGGTCTTTGGAGTATCCTATCACACCGCCAATGGATATGATGTCGAATGATTCTTCCTCCAGCCTGGATGGGGTGTCATCTAGGAACTTTATCATCTCAGGGCGGGAGACATCCAATATCCCTGTTGAGATCTTTTCCCTGCTGATGCCTTCCTTCCTTCTCTTTTTGGTTATCCCGTGCAGGAATCTCTCCTGGATATCTGTAGAGATGAGTTTGGAGCCGGGGAATCTCTTGAGCAGCCTCAAACCGAGTGTTCCTGTACCGCACCCTACATCGAGTATCCTGCATTCTTTCATGCCGTTGAGGTCAAGATCCTGGATGAACCTGCCCATCTGGAGGTCATAACCAAGAAACTTCATGAATACATCATAATTGCTGTATAATTTTCTGAGCATGGTATGTCCGGAAAAGCGCTCATTTATTAGTTTTTCTCTGGAATGTGTGTTGCAGAGGGGTGATGCACGAACTAAAACTCCATAACCCTCTCCGCGTCATCGATTACCCTCTTCTCGAACTCGGCCACTTTCTCGTCCTCGTGCCGTTCCGCGCTGAGTATGTGCATGAGGCTGCGCATGAGATCTTTCTCTTTCTGTGCATCCATTCCCTCAATCATCCCGCTTCCTGCCTGCCCTCCTATTATATTCTCCTCCACTTCCTCCACAGATTCTGATGCCGATTCCGGCTTTGCCTTCTCAAAATCCCTTGAGAACAGTGCGTGCACGCTCTTCATTATGTAGTATGCTGATTTGTCGAAAAGCATTCCGTAGATGCTCTTGAAGTCTATGTCAGAAGGATTTCCCCGGCTCAGTGTGCCGTGCAGCCTCATCGTGACTATAGTCCTGAAGAATTCCTTGTTGCTTATCTGGCTGTAGATCTCTTCCTCCACCTGTCCTGGCGTCTTGCCATTGCAGTCTATATCGAGGTGGAAGGTGTTCATGACCTGCACAGGCACCCACTCTATACTCTCTTCAGGGCTTTCGCTTTTCTCATCGACATCCACAATGTAGAACCCTCCCCTGCTGTACTTCTCCAGATCATGGAAGTTTGTCGGGAACAATGCTCCGGGGTAAGCGATCCAGCCGTACTCAGGGAAACTCTCCCTGAATATGTAATGCACGTGGCCTCCTGCGTAGTAATTGAATCCTTTAGGGAGCGCGTTCATCGGCGCTGAGTGCATCCTTTCCAGCTCTTTCGGCTTTATCTCTGAGATAGCGGTGTGGAATAGGAATATCTTGTATCCTTCCTCCTTTTCAAGCTCGGATCTCTCCAGGTCCTCATAGAATCTCCTGTCCAGCATGCCTTTCCTTCCTATTATGCCTGTGAGCTTCGCTCCTGTCCTCTTGTCTGTGGTGAATTCCAGCCTGAGCTTCTTGTCCTCCACCTTCCCCCTGAATATGTTGGTGAAGATTCCTGCTCTTTCCAGCACATCAAGCATTGTCTTGCCTGAGGCAGAGAAATCATGGCTGCCCGCGATCCCATAGACAGGGATTCCCTTATTGTTGAGGCTTTTGAGCTTGTCCACAGCATCCTTGAGGCTGTCTATTGAAGGTACTGAAGTGTTGAACAGGTCCCCTGATATGACCACAAAATCAACTTTCTTCTGGAGCACGATGTCTATAGCCTTCACAAAGGCCCTGACGCTTATTTCCCTCATCTTCGGGTCTCTCCAGGAGCCTATGTGGCAGTCAGCGAAATGCGCGAATCTCATGGTATCAGCTTCTGTATTATCAGATTTTTTAATGTTTTATTACAAATAGCGCAATACCTCTTCTTTCAAGTTGGGGATGTAGCGCTATTTGTAAGACTTAAAATGTGACCATCTATAATGCAAGCCCGTAATACTTTGAGCTTTACTCAAAGGTAAAGATAATTCCGACTGAAGTCGAAATTATCAGAATTGTGAAGCTTTGCTTCACAATGGAAGAAATCCGAAGGATTTCAACACCCCTACCTTCAGGTAGGGGATAGGGCTTGCTTATCAAATAATGGTCACATTTTAATTATTTATGCCTTGTCAGGCATCCCCTGTCATATCAAGGGCCTGTGCTATTTAAAGATTTGGCATTCAGAGCGCACATAGGCCCACATAAAGGGATATTTTACTACTTATTGATAACAAAAAAGGGAAAGATTTATATATTAAGGGATCATATCCACTTATAAGATGAGCATGGTTAACAGGTTTTTTGAGCGGGTGGATGGTGTGATGGGCCATCTGGAGCAAAGGTACAGAAGATTAAGGCTGGAATGGTTCTCAAGGAAGCCCATAGAGGTTGAAGAGAATGATATAATTGATATGTACTCCAATATCTATAACGGCATTGAAAATTACTCTGAACTCAAAAGCAGAGGAGAGGGAAAAAAAGATGGCGCGGCATCTATAGGGGGTGACCTTGCGGACCTTCTTGAATCTGATGATGGCTTAAGGGAATTGTGCAGAGAAGGTATAAATAAACTAAGGGACATCCAGGGGGGATCTGCTGAAACATACCAGAATGAAGCCCAAATAATGAAAGAAAACATTACCCAGGCATGGGAAACTGTCGAGTTCCAGGCAGGATGTTATGCAATAAAGAAACTGCAACAGCAAGGAGTAATAGAGATCGGCAGCAAAGATGCGGATTACAATCCTGAAAGAGTGGCAGCTATTTTCCCTGAACTTATGGAAAATTACAGCTCAAAGTTCAGATTCTATAACATAAGAAAAAACACAGAAGAAAAACTGCGCGATGAATGCATATTACAATGAAGGCATATTAGCTCGTGCCCCTCTTGGCAAGATTCCTTACCCTGCTTGAAAGATTATGTGCGACCTGATATGCAGCATAAAGGTCCCCCTTCTCCATCTTATCTTTCATGTTGTTAAGGTCCCTCTGGACAGTAGGGTCATCAGCAATAAATCCATTCTCTTCAATAATCTTAAAAATGTTATTCATGATGCCCTCAATCTCCTTGATTATCTTGATCTCGTGCTTCTCCTTCTCCTCGGTCTTCTCTGTAAGCTTATTAATCTGCCCTTTGAGATCCTCTACAGGACCTTTCTTTGAAAACAATCCCATCATCTCACCTCACATACATTATGATTTATTGCTATAAATATTTTTCCCTTCTAAATCCCTGTCACAGGTAATATCTTGCCAGCAGGTAAGCAGCCGCTGCCAGAGCTATGATCATGATGATCAGGAGAATCCTCCCTTTCATCCTGGAGCCTTTTCCTCCTTTCCCTCCCTCTATTGAGGGGTTCTTTATCGCTTTCTCCGCTCTTTTCGCTTCCTTCTCGGCCTGTTTCTTCCTCTTCCTGGCCTCCCTTTTCCTTTTTTTCTCTTCCTTATCCTCTCTCTTCCTCTCCTTCTTATCCTGCTGCTGTTTCTTCCTGATATCCCTCAGTGTGCCGGGGCCGATATCCTTCTTGTTGATCCAGCCCCTCCTCGCTTCCTTTATCTTGTCCTTCCTCTCTTCCTTGCTCAGCCTTATCTTGGTCATCAAAGCACCTTTATGATGTTTTATAATCCAGTCTTATACTTCAGATTTATTTAGTTTTTGTTTCCACCTTGGTTATTGTCTCTATCTCCCTTCTTGTGATGGAGCAGCCTTTGAGCTTTATGCCCCATAACACGCTTTCCAGGAGCTTTCTCCCAGGTCTCGGCATATCAGGGAGGTACCTGTCAAGAAGGCCCATCTCATAAGCCATGGCCGCGAGCTCTGTCGATCTTATCACTCTGATCCCTTCAGTCTCTTCCCTGAACCTCTCAAGGTTCTTCCTGTCCACCTTTATCTTGGTGTGGAGCTTATGCTCCATGATATCCTTGAGCCTGGCGGGGTCCTCAATCATCATCCTCAAAGTCCTCTCGTCCACAGCGATCGCTTCTGATCCAATCATAGTGGCTGCTGCGAGCGCTTCTATCTCCCCTTTATGGACCAGCTGGACCCAGCTGCCTTTCGCCATGAAAGATTTGTTTGCAAGGCCCATAAGCATCCTGGTCCTGCCCTTGATACCCCTTTGGTCGGCCACTTCGATGACTCCTCTCTTTATATGGGAGAGCACCCTCATGGCTTCGAACCTGAATCTTTTTGTCTTCAGGGGCCTTTCCACTATCTCCCTCTTCACAACAGGAGAGATATAGAATCTCCCTCCGAACCTCTCTTTCATGGGCTCCAGGATCCAAAGAAGGCTGTTCATCGCAAGGCTTATCACAGGGCCCGCATCAAAAACGATTGACTTTTCAGGGACCCTGCCGCCCCCGCTTCTCTTTCCTTTGCTGTCTTTACCTGCCGTTGCCATCCTAATCCATACTGAACAATCTCTTTGCGAACTTCAGCCTGTCCCTCACTCTCAAACGCTCTTTTCCCCTCTCGGCTATGCTTGTCTTGCCGACATAATTCATGAGCTCCCACTGGGACACCCCAAGTATGTCCGCAGCCCTTGCTATTGATATCCCGTGTTCATGGATCCTGCTGCCCTTCTTTATCTGGGCCTGGTTTATGACCTCCTCTATGTAATGCCTGAACTTTTTGTCCAGGTCTGATATGGCATCAAATATCTTTTTCACAGCCCTCCTGTAAGCCCCGTCCTTTCCGCCGCTGAGCAGGCGCCTTGCCTCTTTCATCAGTCTGAGTATGTTCCTGCACGCCTGCTTCTCTTTCCCTTTAGAACTGGAAGTAATCTTATAGAGGGAGAAAGTTATGACCGCTACGCTTACAGAATCCTTGTCCTGGAATATTGAAGCATTGTGTATAGTGTGGTCGCTTATATCCTTCAGTGATGTGTAATCCTCTTTCCTGAATGCCTCAAATACCTCATCAAGTATTTTCAGGATGTCTTCCCTCACTTCCTTTTTCATGCCTCTTCCCTCGCCTCTGTCTTGTTTCCCTCTTTTGTTTCTCTTTTTTTGTTTCCCTTTTAGGGGTGCTGATTCCATGGATTGTTTTTAAATGTTTTCAATGCTTCAGATGCCCCCGCTTCTGTGTGTCAGTAATCTCTGTGTGCCAGTAATCTCTGTGTGTCAGTAATCTCTGTGTGCCAGTAATCTCTGTGTGTCAGTAATCTCTGTGTGCCAGTAATCTCTGTGTGTCAGGTTTCATGTATCCTCCTTATTCTCACAAATTTTATAAACCTGCTCCGGCTATTATGCCATATGGCCGAATTCATGGATGTATTGAGGCTTTTCAGGTCTCTCAATCAGGAAGAGAAGGACAGCATAGGTTCCATGGAGAAGCACCTTGACAGTGATGAGGTAAAAAGTATAGCAAGGCTGCTGAAGCAGAAAAAAATCTCGCTCAAGCCCCGCACTGTGGGTATTGCGGGGAAGAGCCACATCCTGCTCTCTGCAGTCAGGAAGGATAAGGAGACAAAGGATTTTGTGGAGGCGATCAACAGGAAGCTCATGGAGAGCGCAGAAAAATCCTTCTTCAGGGAGTTCTCTTCAGGAGCGATAGAAAAGATAAAGGACAGGATAGCTCAGGGCATAGTCGGCCTTGATGCGGCGAAGAAAGCTGCGGTCCTTCAGATGTTTGCCCTTGACAGGATACACCTTCTCCTGCTCGGGGATCCGGGCACAGGAAAGACAGAGATACTCAGGTCAGCAGCAGAGCTGTACCCAATATCATCATTCGGCCTGGGCTCAGGGACATCATCGACAGGCCTTGCGGTATCAGTCAAGGGCGACGAGGTGGTGAAGGGCCTGCTTCCCATGGCTGATAAGGGCCTCTGCTGCATAGACGAGCTCAACCTGATGAAGAAGGAGGACATGGCCTCATTGTATAATGCCATGGAGAAAGGTTTTGTAACGTACGACAAGGGAGGCCATCACTACAAGTTTGATGCGCGCGTTTCGGTCCTCGCGACAGCCAATCCCAAAGGCGACAGCTTCAGGGGCTCACAGGTCGATGAACTGAAGAAACAGCTTCCTTTCGACCGCGCGCTGCTGACAAGATTCCATCTGGTGTTCCTTGTGCGCAGGCCTGACGAGAAGAGGTTCAGGGAGATAAGCAGGAGCATCATAAAAGGGGGGAAGAATGATGATCTTCCGGGAGAGGATCTGGACTTCATAAAATCTTACATAAGAGAGGCAGAGAAACTGGACATCACCATACCTTCAAAGCTGGAGAAGGAGATGGAGGATTTCGCCTCCAGCCTGAAGAGATCAGAGGACAGCTATCTGATAGAGATTTCCCCCCGGATTGTGATCGGCTTTGTGAGGATGGCAAAAGCGGCCGCAAGGGCGGAGCTGAGGGATAAAGTGGAGGAGAAAGACATAAAGCTGGTCAAGGATATAGTGACTGAGAGCCTCAGGCTGGAGACCTGATATTGGATCTTTTCATGTATTCCATCTCATCCATGTGTTCTATCTCATATATGCTTCCCCATAGCATTCTCCTGCGCCTGACCCATACGGCCCGTCTGAGATATCCACCCCATATGCTTTCCTGAGGGCATTTCAGGCGGGAATACCGAAAATTATATAAAGCCATCCTAATCTGCTTTTTACAGAGGGATTTGTTGAGGATACGCTGAAAAAATGGTGGTTCAATGCTGAAAGTGCTTGATAGATTCGTAAAGAAGGTTTTCAAGGACCTTTTCAAACGGAAAAAACACATAAAGATGGGGCTGTACGGCCCCCCCAACGGCGGAAAGACGACACTGGCCAACAGGGTATGCAAGGACTGGCTCGGAGAGGACATGGGTTCTGTTTCTAATGTGGCACACGAGACAAGGGAGATACAGGTCAAGGATGAGATACACATAAAATCAGGCAGGAAAGAGCTGACATTCAACCTTGTCGATACTCCTGGGATAGCCACCAAGATAGATTATGAGGACTTCATGAAGAAAGGCAAGATGAAGGAGGGCCAGGCGAAGAAGAGGGCCAAGGAAGCGACAAAGGGTGTCATTGACGCCATAAAATGGCTCGACAACATGGATGTGGTCATCATCGTTCTCGACGCTACAAAGGACCCTTACACGCAGGTCAATATAACCATAGTGGGGAATCTCGTCGCGAGGGACATCCCTGTACTCATACTCGGGAACAAGACTGATATGAAGAAGGCGGACCTCAAGAAGATAGAGGCAGCATTCCCGCAGTATGATGTGATAGGCATAAGCGCGAAATACGGAAAAAACATAGACAAGTTTTACGAGGCCCTGTTCGTTTTGGCAGGGTGATCATTGCCCATAAATCAGGATCAAAGGATAAGAGGTTTTGAAAACAGAACAGGCAAAACAGGCAGGACAGAAAAATGGCGCTCACACTCCACTTCGTACCGTATTCAGAGATTGAAGGTCTGAGCTCGCTCGGCAGGATAAAGAAGCTTTTGAAGCTCGCCAAGGAGAACAAGATAGTCCTGCTTGAGGGAAGGCTGAAGAAGGATGAGGAGACAGAGCTCATAAAGACGACTATGGAGGAGATAGACCAGAAATTCAAGGGCATAGAGATAGGTGTGATAGACCCCGGCCAGACCAAGGGTGACCTGTTCAAGAAGATAAGGTCCAATCTCGCCAACCTCCTGCTCGGCGACCGCATCGGCCTGACCATAATAGGCCCCGCAAGCATAGTCAAGGAGATAAAGAAGGACCCTGACAAGATACAGCTCTACATGAAGCCTGAAAGGTCAGGCAAGAGGAAGAAAAAATGATCACACAGGATCTGATTGTCCGCGTGATCCCATAAAAAAAAGTTTGAGGTTCTACAAATGCCCCATCAATGTGTAAGGTGCGGAACGTTCTACGACGACGGCGCCAAGGAGATACTGCAGGGCTGCAGGTGCGGCTCGAAACTGTTCTTCTACGTGAAGAAGGAGAAGATGGAGAAAGCCAAAGAGGTGGCTGAGAACCTGACGAACAAGGACAAGAAGAAGATAGAGGATGATGTCTATGACATCGTGGGCGTGGAGAAAGAGGAGAGGCCGGTCATACTGGACCTTGAATCGATAAAGGTGATAAAGCCCGGTAAGTTCGAGCTTGATTTGGTCCATCTGTTCAACAAGAAAGACCCCCTCATATTCAAGCTTGAGGAAGGTAAGTACGTGATCGATCTCGCGGAGAGCTTTAAGGCTGAGGAGGAATCATCAGAAGAGAAGAGTTGATTTGATCCATAATAACATATTTCTGCTTTACTATACAATACTTAATAATATCTCTCATCTCCCGGAGAATATCTCCACCACATCCCCTGCCTTCAGCTTGTGCTCCTTGCCTATCGTCTGCTTGGTCTTCACGTCCACTGCCTTTATGAAATTCTTTCCGAAATCACTATGCACAGCATAAGCGAAATCAAGCGCGGTGCTGCCGGGAGGAAGGAGGAAGCAGTCAGGCAGGACATTGCCGTGCTGGTCCGCCAGCTTGTTGACTCCTCCGGGAAACACATGTATGTACCCGAGAACGTCAAAGACTGCAGTGTCAAGCACATCCTGCACTCCTGTGGTCTTCCATTCTTTCAGGATGCTTTCCTTTATGAAGCTGAGGGCTTCCTTCTGCTTTTCAGAGACGGATGACTCATCCTTGACTGTGAAATCTGCCTCGCCGGGGACATAATCTATAAGGCCGTGTTTTGCCGCCTCTTTCAGCGCGAGCTCTGACTCTGCAGAGCAGGGGATCACCGCAAGATCAGGGAATTGTTCCTTCACCCTCTCAATGTTCTTCCCTGCTCCGGGAACATCGATCTTGTTCGCCGCTATCACCATCGGCTTTGTCCTCTTCCTCAATTCTGTGGCTATATCCTTTATGGACTCATCACTCCAACCTGTTATGTTGCTCTTGTCAAGGCCCAGCTTCGTTACGGCCTCCTCTACCATCGGCTCGTCCACTTTCAGCCCTGATAACTGTTTCGCCAATGCCTTCACTATATCCTGCTTCTCCTGCTGGACGGTCCTGGCAAACTTCTCCCAGTTGTCCTTCATCAGGTTGAAGTACCACATGTCAATCTCTGTCTCAAGGAACTTAATATCCTTTGCAGGATCATAACTGCCTGTGTCCACGGGCTCTCCATGCGCATTGAGACTGCCGCTTATGTCCACCACATGTATGAGGACATCGGCCTGTCTCAAATCATCAAGGAACTGGTTCCCCTTCCCTTTGCCGAGGTGCGCTTCAGGCACGAGGCCCGCAACATCAATCACCTGCACAGGCACGAATCTGTTGCCTTCCAGACAGTATCCTGTGCGGGGATTGCACTTCACATTGAAATCTTTCTCAGCGCACTCCACTTTCACATAGCCGATTCCCGCGTTGGGCTTTATGGTGGTGAAGGGGTAATTCGCTATATCCACCTCCGCAAGCGTTGCTGCCTTGAAGAACGTGCTTTTTCCCGCAGAAGGCTTGCCGACCAGTCCGATTATCATCAGGAATGGCTTTACGGCAGGATATAAAAATTTTGCGCGGGAGGGGGATGTTGAGTAGGGAGATAATGAGCAGTACGATCTGCAGTTTCGCAGAAGCAGATTCACTAACTTTATAAAAAAATGCACAATAACACCATCATGCTAAAATCAGACTTCCACACCCACGCGGGCACAGACGAGCACCACAAGCTCGATCACACCCCAAGAGAGCTGATACTGCAGGCCGCAAAACTCGGCTATGATGTCCTGGCCATCACCAACCACAACAAGATAACATATGACAACAGCCTTAAGGCTTTTGCGAAGAAGAGAGGGATACTGCTCATGCCAGGAGTTGAGGCAGTCATAGACAAAAAAGAGGTCATACTCCTCAATATCAGTAAGAGCCTGCTAAAGAAAGTGAGGACATTTGAAGACCTGGAAAGATACAAAAGCGAGAATATGCTGGTCATGGCCCCCCACCCATTCTATCCCGATTCCAGGGCCCTCCAGAAAAAGCTTGAGCAGAACATAAATCTCTTTGATGCAATAGAATACTCGCATTTCTATCTCAGCTGGTACAACAAGTACAATGAGATGGCGCAGGCCGTAGCGAAAAAATACAAAAAGACCATGCTGGGCACCTCTGACTGCCATACCATGGAGCAGTTCGGCACCACGCATTCGCTTGTCGATGCTGAGAAGAGCACGGATTCTGTGTTTGAGGCTGTGAGGAAAAAGAAATCAAGGATTGTGACAGAACCTCTTACCTTCTTCAGGGCATTGAGGATACTTTCCAGGGTTTACATGTTCTACTGAGATATAATGCCATGATAAGTGCAGGCACACTAAAAAGACTATAACAAAACATTTATATATAAAGCAACCCTATTTTTAAATATGTCTGTCCCAATCCACGGCATAAAAACGAGGGTGAAGTTCTTCGGTGTATTCGATTTCAAGCAGCTCTACAGGGATGTGAGGGACAAGCTCACGGACCTGGGCTACCTCAAGGATGATGATTTCAAGTTCGTGGAGACGTATTATTCTGAGAAAGAATCTTCAGATCCCAAAGAAGCCAAGACAGTATGGATATGGTGGAGGTCCAGCAAGGGCGAGGAGGGCAGTCCTTATTATACACAGCACATAGACATTGACTTCCATCTCAGGTACATGAGGGATATGGAGGTGATGGTGGAGAACGAGAAGAAGAAGGTTCAGAAAGCGGAGATCGAGGTGCTTTTTGACGCTTATCTCATCCTTGACCCCGAGAATAAATGGGAGAATAACTGGTTCTTAAAGACAGTCCATCCTCTCTTCTACAAGAGGATATGGCGTAAGCAGAGGGAGGACAGGAAGAACAGCACGATAGCAGACTGCATGAAGGTCCAGTCATTCATAAAACAGACTCTGGAGATGAGCCATTTCATGCCCATGAGGGGCGAGTCTTTCTTCCAGCCATACGGCTATCAGAAGAACATCTGAGGCGGTCGCAGGCTAATTTTTGGGATTATCAGTATTTTTTAGGGGCTTTAGTGATTTCTGGAGGTGTCAGGCCTTTTGGCAGGACAGCATGCAAAACATTTATAAACGACTGTCAGATTTTTTCGGGTATGCCTCCGTGGCTTAGCGGTAGAGCAGCCGACTTGTAATCAGGAAAATCCAACCAGAGATCGGCAGGTCGGGGGTTCAAGATCCAGAGACTTTCCATATGCTGCGCATCAGAGCGTGCGGGTCTTCGGATGAAATTCCCCCCGGAGGCTTACAATGACCGGCTGCAGGATTGTGCTGCAGAAATGCAGCAGGATGCAGCGAAAACACCTTGGAAAACACCAGTAAAATGATAGTATTGCCTTTTAGAGTGTGAGTCAGAGTCAGAGTGAGAGTGAGAGTCAGAGTGAGAGTCAAAAATGAGTGACCCTAAAAAAGAGATCAAAGATGCTTATGAAGCCCTGAAGGATCAGTACAGCCTGCCCGCTTTCGACGAGCTGGACAGGGAGTTTGAGATATCCAGCATAGACCACAGCGAATTCATCCTTAGGGAAATAAGGAGAAAGATGGACGACAAGACCGAATCATTCATCAAGATACTCAATGTGATACTCCAGCCTGAAACCACAATATCCGAACTGCAGGAATGCAAGCAGTTCAGTGATGAGGAGAAGGAGAAGATGTTCGGCCTCTACAAAAGGCTCATGCTCATACACAACACAGCAGCCCTCGCAGGCATAGAGTGCGATGACAGGAAGGACGCTGAATTCATAAGCTCGACCTTCAGGGAATGGCAGGGGATAAAGAAACAGATGATAACCATAGCTGAAAAGATTAAAGATGCATGGAAGGATGACGCTGACATTTCAGACATAAAGGATGAGATAGGATACCTGGGATGAAAGATGGCGGAAGACAAGACATACAGGATTGTTCTCATAGGCCCGCAGGGAAGCGGGAAGGGCACACAAGCTGAACTCCTCAAAGAAAAACTGGGTGTTCCCCACATCTCAACAGGAGACATGTTCAGGGAAAACATAAAGGAACAGACAGAACTGGGGAAGAAGGCCAAGGAGATCATAGACGCGGGAAGGCTCGTTCCGGATGAGCTCACTACAGAGATGGTCAGGGAAAGGCTCAGCAGGGATGACTGCGGTGACGGATTCATACTCGACGGCTATCCGAGGAACCTCTCTCAGGCAGAGGCCCTTGACGGCTTCGCGGGGATAAGCCATGCGATAGAGATACATGTCCCTGATGAGGTTTCAGTCAAAAGACTCAGCTCAAGAAGGCAGTGCAGAAATTGCGGCGCCATCTACGGCCTCAACAGGCAGCCGGAGAAGGAGGGCGTCTGCGACAAGTGCGGAGGCGAACTCTACCAGAGGGATGATGACAAGCCCGAGGCCATAGAGGAGAGGCTTGCAGTGTATCACAGGGATACAGAGCCGGTCATAGATCTCTATATGAAGAAGGGCATCCTGCTCAGGATTGATGGTGACCAGACTGTGGACAGGATATTCAATGACATTCTTGCAGGGATAGGCAGGGGATGATCACCTGCAGGCGTTCCCTGCAGAAGAATTCAGCCGAACATCTGCCTTATCATCTCTGTCGCGTAGCATCCTTTCGGCAGGAAGAACCTGAGCCTGTAATCGCTTTTTTTACCGTTCTTTTTGTTCTTGTCCTCGCTCTTTTTACAGCCAACACTCTCTATCTTCAGGTCTTTCACTTCAGCGAACAGCCATCTTGAATCCCCCTCGGCGCTCGCTTCCGGCAGCTGCCTTATTATGAAATCCCTTTCTGTCACTCCCTCCTCATCCAGTATCCTCCTTATTATCCGCTCTGCGCGCTCATCATCATATTCCGTTCCGAAGCCCACCAGGGGGATCTGTATATTATCCAGGCTGTCCGTATCTTTACATCCCGCTCTTCCTTCCCCTCCCATCTGTTCTTTTATGTACTCTTCTGCTGTCCTGTTCCATATGAGGGACTGGTATGCTGCAATATACATCATCAGAAGCTCCCTTGGAATCTTCTTTATGGCCCCCACATAGTCGGTCTTCCTCTCTTCCAGCGCTTTCTTCACAGCAGGCTTGTCCATCATCTCTGCCGCTTTCCTGAAATCCTTCTTGACTACGGCTTTACCCGCTTCTGCATTATTCCTTCCGAACCTCTGCTCGCCGAAATAGTTTATGAATCTCCTGAGCGTTGCGGGCTTTTTCTGCGCTTTCCTCACCATCACATCAAAATAGTTCCCTTTGAGTTCACCGAAACAGATCGGAGTGTCCCCTCTCCCCGCGAACTCGATGCTGATCCTTTCGTGGCTGAAGCCCTTGATCCTCCCCTCAAACTTTCTGTCAATAGAGATCAGCTGCTCTGTCACCGCAACCTTGTCCTTTGAGCCCGCGAAGCCCACCTTGTTTGTCGGAATCCCAAGGAGGGAGGCTATGCTCTCCACTGCCTGTATCGTGTTGCAGCTCCTCTTCCTCATCCACCAGTACGAGTAACTGCCTTCCCTGGCAGGGTTTATTGTGGTCAATTCCCTGACTATGAAATCCTCAGGTGACTCTTTTATGTGGTAGCATCCGTTCATAGTATCGCATCCATCCATGGTGTGGTCTCCATCCAGTGCACAGTATTCTCTTCTGGCCATGCACCTGTGAGAACGGAAACAGTTAAAAATATTTGGGATTTATGCACATCCATGACTGGCCGGGAAGAGGCGTGCAGGAAAGCTTATGACATCGCCGCAAGGGATCTCAGGTCACGCTATACAGGGAAGGGCATTCTTGCGGGCTCAAAGAGGTTTGATGATTACTGGGCCCGCGACTCCTTCTTCGCATCACTCGGCTGCCTCGACCTGGGGGACACAGGAATTGTCAGGAAAAATCTTGAACTCTTCCTGGGATATCAGAAAGACAACGGCCAGCTGCCCAGAAGGATAGATAGGTATATAGTCGGGCTGAAATACCTCAAGCTGCCTGTCAGAAGAAAAAGGCTCAAACCGAAATACACCACATCATTATTCGTCTCATACTCTGTCGATCAGAACTCTCTCTTCATAATCTCGCTCTTCCATTACCTGAAGAAGACAAAAGATAAAGGATTCCTGAAAAGAATATACAATGACGCCAAGAAGGCTATGGACTGGAACTTCTCAAACGACCGCGACAATGACCTGCTCATAGAGGAGGGGTATTTCGCTAACTGGGAGGACACCATAATCTGGAGAGGCAGGATGCTCTACACTAATGTCCTGCACTGCTGGGCCCTGCAATACTTCGCATCCATATCAGGCATGGCAGGCAGGAAAGCACAGCAAAAAAAGTACGCAAAACTTGCGGAAAAAGTGAAAGAAAAGATAAACAATGGATTCTGGGGAGGCAGTTATTACAGGAAGGCCACGAGAAAAACACCCCTATACTTCCCTGTCGATGCGAACATGCTTGCGGTCATCTCAGGCATTGCGGACAGGAAAAAAGCGGAGAGGATATTCAGGCACATGAAAGAATCAGGCCTTGAATCAGAGACTCCCCTTAGATGCGTCCATCCCAGGTATCCCATCTGGAGGAACTCGCCCGCAAGGGTTTTCACTCTCAGCACAGGCTACCATAATGCCTGCGGTTGGATATGGGTGAGCTGCACAGACATCCTAGCGAGGGCCGAATCAGGATACAGGAAAGATGCGCTCAGGAGGTTTGAAAGACTATGCAGGAAGGTAGCAGAGTTCAGAGGGGTCTATGAGGTCTATAAGAAAGGCAGGCCGGTTGAAGGCCTGTTCCTCATGTCGGACAGGCAGTTCGCATGGAGCGCGGGACTTTTCATCCACGCTTTCCGCAGGATTCTAGATCAGGGACCGCATTTTCAAGGCAAAATGAGGCGGGAATAAGCAAAATTATAAAAATGAGCGCTGTACTCTTTGATATCATGAGGGTGGGCCAGTAGCCTAGCCTGGATAGGGCAACAGCCTCCTAACAGATGAAGCGCATTTTCAGCGTACTTTGTCTTGAAGTGAGCTGTAGGTCGAGGGTTCGAACGGCTTTTTCAGGCATTATCTTGATGAGCCCTGAAAGTCCCTCCTGGCCCGTTTTTGATCATAAACGAGCGTAAACAAACCCATGACAGCCTTCATTTGACTTTTTATTTGACTATTGGGCTGGCCCCTGTGAAAATGCTTAAACCGGTACACCTTTCAGAAGGAGCAAGGATATTAAGCAGGTCACTGTTCGTCAGGAAGCAGGGGACATTCAGGTATGAGGGTGATGCTGAGCAGATATGCAGGAGGATAATATCAGACTGCTGGAACAAGAAGAAGAATTATTTCCAGACCAGCAACGGCCATTTCTCGCAGTTCTACACAAGAGATTTCGCTTTCTGCGCAGAAGCTCTCATGAACCTCGGATTTGAGGACAAGGTAAGGCTTACTCTTGAATATGCCCTGAAGGCGTTCTCCAGGAGCGGGAGGGTGACAACATCAATAACTCCAGGAGGCAAGCCTTTCGATTTCCCATGCTACGCTTCTGATTCTCTTCCCCTTCTCATAAGGGCCCTGAAGAGCGCGGGCTGCACTGACCTCTTCCATGAGTACAGCACCCTTTTCGTCAATGAGGTGAACAGGTATCATAATCAAGTATTTGATCCTGAAACGGCCATGGTAAAAAAGAACAGGCAGTTCTCATCCATGAAGGACTGGGCGAAGAGGAACTCATCATGCTATGACAACTCTATGCTGGCCATGCTTAGGGAGGACCTCAATGAGCTGAAGTTCTACAACCCTTTCCAGGAGCATGACATAAAGAAGAGGTTCAAGGAGGAATTATGGAACGGGAAATACTTCTACGAGGACATGGACAAGAAAGACATCGTGGCAGGAGACGCAAATGTTTTCCCCTTCTGGACAGGGGTGTACAGCACAAGGGACATGGCGAAATCGTGCATAAAAAGCATGCAGAAGGCGAAGCTGGACAGGCCTTTCCCTCTCAAATACACCAACAGCAGGAGAGGCCAGAGGTTCATGTTCCTTGAGAGGCTTGTCGGGAATTATGAAGGGACTGCAGTGTGGCCTCATCTCGGACTGTGCTTTATAGATGTCCTGATGAAATACAGCAAGAAAGAGGCCAGGAGGTGCGTGGAGCAGTACACCCAGCTGATTGAGAAAAACAGCAACTTCCTTGAGGTTTTCGACGAGGACGGCAGGCCGTTCAGCAGGAGGTTCTACCATGCTGATGAGGGCATGCTTTGGGCATGCAAGTATCTTGATTTTCTGCGGAAATGAACTCCAGAGAATTTTATAGTCTGAGCTTACTCATGTACACAAGAAAGATTTATATATTTTGGGGGGGTTCAGGACACTGAGGGGGTGTTTTTTTTTGAGCGAATACATCGGAACAGGTCACAAGGCCGCGGATGAGAAGAAAGATGAGAAGAATGAAGAAGTTGCAGGCAGATGGTTCTCAGTCCGTGAGCTCGCTGAGGAGATAGGATGTTCCTATGCTTCAGCAAATAACCGCCTGAACAGGCTTTACAGTGAAGGGCTCAGGCCGCCCGCCAGGTTTGACCCTGCACGGAGAGGGGATATGTGTGGTCCTCAGCCCATGCAGTATTTCATAAGTGAAGAGCATATTCCCTATTTTCGTATGAGGGGCGGCAAGCGCCTGCATGAAGATTCTCTCAACCAAAGGATGGGCCTTGAAGAATATCTTAGGAAGGCTGACCGCGATTCCTCTGAACATCCCGCATCAGATGATGACAAGGTTCATGTCAATGATGATATCAAAAATAATATCAAAAGGGCTCGTGTTTATAGGGGGGCGGGCAGGGCAGGGAAAAAAACAAGAGGGAGTCCTCATCTTGCTGTCGTTCCTGATCAAGGGCCTGAACACGACACTGAAGAAGATTCCGGAACTCTCGACCGGGATGATTCCGGATACGATCCTGGAAGAGATCAAAATGCTTACGGCAATACTCATTCTCCTTCCGGCAGCAGCCATGATATGAGTGATGAAAATTATGACTGTCTGGAAGTCCTTGACAGTGATGAGGCCCTGCTTTTTGCGGAAGAGCTGATATCAGAAAGGGCGCCCGGCTATGATCCCGACAGGCATGCCGGGATTCTGGAGCGCATAGTTGAGAACAGTTTTGTGGCCTCAAAGGGCGGCCACCCGAGAGGTGTGGTTGGTGTGATGGCTGTGTATCATGCGCGCAGTGTATGGTATGATAGTGGGGGTGAAAATGATTGAGGCCAAAACCTTCCGCTGTTCTTTAGAATCCTGGATTGTTTGTTCTTGCTGGAATAAAGAATTATGGTGCTGCTTGACTGATACGGCTTGATTCATTTCAGCCGGTTCAGCATCTCGACGATCTTCTTCGGATCGGCCTTCCCCTTCAGCTTGCCCATCGCTATGCCGATCATGGCCTTCTCGGGCTTCCCCTTGTTCTCTGAGATTATCTTCTTTATCTCCTTCTCGAGCTCTTTGTCTGTCATCAGGGAGTATTTTTCAAGGTCAAGCCCTCTGCCTTCAGCTATATCAGTAAGGCAGCTCATCACGGAGTCCTTCGTGATCCTGCCATTATCAAGAGCGCTGAATACCTCTTTCAGTTGATCCTCTTTTATCCTGGATGGGTCGGCACTCTTGTTCTGCCTGAGGATCTCCCTTGAGAATGAGATCATGGTCTCGCCTATGAATGCCGGCTTTATGTTCTTATACTCTTCTATGAGGCCGAGCACAAGATCAGTCTTCCCGGTCTTCGCTATCTTGTTGGCCAGGTCATCGCCCAGGCCTGCTTCCTTCAGCTTCTCGGCTTTCTCCTCTATAAGCTCCACTTTTCCTGTCTTCACATTTTCGGGCTTCACAATCATCACATCAGTCTCGGGGTACATCCTCGCTGCACCTGGCATGGGCCTCAGGTATGATGTTGTGAAGTCGGGCTCTGCCTTCCTCACCTCCTCCTCTGGCTTCTTGCCCGACTTTACGAGCTTGAGCTGCCTTTTAACTTCATTCTCTATGACTTTGGGTATGGCCTTGTAATCCTGGAAGCCTTTCACCTCGACTCTCGCGCCTCCTTTTATGGACATGTTCACATCCTGCCTTATTGAGCCGATACCCCTCTTCATGCCTTTTACGCTCCTGAGTATCATCCCCAGCTTTGCTGCCGCTTCCCTGCATTCCTCAGGGCTCTCTATATCGGGGCCTGTGGCAATCTCGATGAGGGGTATGCCCAGCCTTGACAGGTTGTAGACATCGCGGTCTTTCTTCCTCTCTATCACTTGACATGCTTCCTCCTCCAGGCAGATTGTGGGGATTGTGATCTTATTTCCATTTACCTCTATATGACCATCTCTGGCGATGAGGGCTGTCCTCTGGAAGCCTGATGTGTTGCTTCCGTCTATGACTGTCTTTCTCATGAACTGGATACGATCCACGATTCTTGCGTTGAGAAGTTTTGCGACCTGCAGGGCTGTCTTCAGCGCATCCTCATTGACAGGATGAGGCGGCTCCTCGTCAAGCTCTACAAGGCAGGTGGTATCCTTGTAGCCCTGATAGTTGAATTCCTTTCCTTTCTGCTGCTCGTGCGCGGCGGCTATGTCCACCTCGCCGGTCTCGCCTGCAGAGGCCCTCAACCTCCTTTCCACTGTGAAGTCAGGCTTGTCCTTCCTTATGGCAGTCGGGCAGCTGCAGAAGAGCTTCTTTCCCTCAAGCTGCTGGTGTATCTCAAGGCCCGCCCTGAATCCCAGCTCCTTATAATCAGTTTTATGACCTTTCTCTTCAGTTCCCATGGTAAAGAATCAGCATGGCTTGTTTTTAAAGGTTTTGTGTTGGCAGGGCTCTTCATATGGCCAGTCATGATTCTTCCGATAACTCTTCAGGTCATTCGCTGCCTGGTCATACCTGCCTGGCAAGGTATTTTCTCCTCATTGAGTAAGTCTTGTTCCCTCTCTTCACTGTGCTGAACTCCTCAAAACCGAGTGATTCAGAGGACAGTATCCCTTCCATGTTTGATGCATCCACCTCTTCAAATATGCATTTTCTTCTCATTTCCCTGGCGCGGGATGATGCCACTCCCACCAGCCTTGAGCAGAGGAGCATGCCCCTGTGACTCTTCTCAACAAACCTTTCTGTGAAGTAGAATCCGTAACCGGGCAGGATGTTGTCATGGTAATGTTTGGGCTCGCACAGTACATAGCCCACAGGAGAATCCTTGTGGAAAGCGGCCCATAAGAGCAGTTCCCCTTTCACGATGCGGTTTTTCATCCTCTTATAATCTCTTCTTGATGAGTAAGGGAAGGCGTCCATCAATCCTTCCAGGCCTGTATTATCAAACGATTCAGTATCATTTATACGTTCTATGGGGTACTCACTCGGCATTGCAAACATTGATTTCATCTCTGATATTCCCATATCATATCACCTCGTTCCTTATCCACTGCGGTGTTCTCCCTTACAAATCGAGCTGGACCAGGCGCTCATTTATATTTTTGTCTGTTCAGCGCTTCAGGAGGATCACACCTCTCTTCTCCACCCTCCTTATCCTGTGAATGGGGATATCCACTGGGCCTGAATCTCCGCTGTCATCCGATCTTTCGACAGTGATAAAGCTTCCCTCGACTTTCCTGATATCATCCCCTCTTATCCTGACATTCCTGTTCGTTATCCTGTCCCTGTAAAAGAAGGAATAATCCTCTTTTCTCTCCTTCTCATCCCATAACATCCTGTTGATCAGGTCCTTTATCTGCTGCATACTGGGAAACGCCTGGCTGTGTTTTTAAGGTTTATACTGCCTTCCTCCAGAGGGTTTCATATGATTCCCTTCTTGATTGGATGGCATTCGGTTTGGCCTGCTTGACAATATTATCGTAAGGCCCGTAAACTGCGAGCTTATTGTCAAATACTGCTATGACCTCCTGAGGATCGTAATCAAGCACCCTTATTATCAAGGAATGGCCTGATAACCTGTATCTTTCCGAGAGGGTTATCAGCCTAATCTCAGGAGGATCAGCTTCAAAAGACTTCTCTATCAATGAGCCCCACACCGCTTCAACGAGAGGATCATTGCCCATGATGCTTATCTCTTCCCTTGAGGCATCTATTCCTTTTCTGATGGTGGGGGCCGCCTCGTCCTCTTCCATTCTGCGCTTAAGATTCTTTTTCATGTAATAGCTTCCTGCCGCTCCGCTGAGGGAGGTCACTATGATATCCCCTATCAACTGAACAAGTTCGACTTCCACCATACCTTTCGGGCAGAAGCCGCATGTTATTTAAACCTTTCCCTATCCTGCAATGGTAAAATTATTAAATGACCTCATTTGACTCAAATTTATGAGAAAGGACCTTTCATTCGCAGGGGCAGAAAAGCAGCATTATGAGATAAGATCCATAATAAGCATAGCGGAAGGATTCGCTGAGAGGGGGGTCCCGATAATCAGCAAGGAGAACATAGGCGATCCGGTCAATAAAGGTGAAGCGCCTCCCGACTGGATGAAGGACATAATAGGCATACCCCTCCTGTCTGAGGGAATGAAGAATCTCATCTTGGGTGCGATAGGAAACAGCGGCTTGGAGGATGAGGAGAGGATCAGGGAGCATATACTGAAACACACGAATGACTCCTCTGCTTACGGGTACTCCCCCACCAAAGGAGCGATGGCCGCAAGAGAGTTTCTAGCTGAAAGGACGAACAGCAGGGGAGGAGCGAGGATAACTCCTGAAGACATACTCTTCTTCAACGGCCTGGGCGATTCGATAAGCAAGGTTTATAGTCTGCTCTCCCCCTCAGTGAGAGTGATAGGCCCCTCTCCAGCTTACTCCACGCACTCATCTGCTGAAGCATCGCATGCGAACAGCAATTCAATAACATATCCTCTTGACCCTTATAACAGATGGCTTCCGGATCTTGATGACCTCAGGAAGCATCTCAAATACAATGATTCAATATCAGGCATTCTTGTCATCAATCCCAACAACCCCACCGGCGCTGTCTATCCGCGTGACATTCTTGAGGGTATTGTTGATCTTGCCGAGGAATTTGACCAGTTCCTCATATTTGATGAGATATACATGAACCTTTCATACAATGGAAATGATGTGGTGCCATTGTGCGAGATAATAAGGGATGTGCCGGGCATATCAATGCAGGGAATATCCAAGGAATGGCCATGGCCAGGGGCGAGATGCGGTTGGATCGAAGCGTATAACATCTCATCTGACAATGTTTTCGGCACATACTTCAACAGCATCTATGAGGCGAAGATGACCGAGGTCTGCGCGACCACGCACCCTCAGATTGTCCTTCCTGAAGTGGAGAAAGACCCCAGATACGAGGCCCACATCAGGTCAAGGAACGAGAGATTCAGGCAGAGGGCTGAGAAGGCTGCGGACTATCTATCAGGGATAGATGGGGTGATAGCGCACCAGGCAGAAGGGGCATTCTACATGACCATCATGTTTGAGGAGGGGGTTCTTGACGGGAAGCAGGAGCTGGAAATAGATAATAATGACGCGAGAGAATACTTCCGCGATGCATCCCGTGATGCGGCTCTTGACACGAGGTTTGTCTATAATCTCATCGGATCAAAAGGGATAATCACAGTCCCCCTGACCACATTTGACTGCCCGCACAACGGTTTCAGGGTGACTCTTCTTGAGCAGGACGAGGAGAAATTTGACTGGACCTTCAGGGCATTGAGGGAAAGCATAGAGGAATACATCGGATGATATCTATCTGTCAGGCCTCAATGATTGACTGCTGATCGGATCATCATTCAGGAAAATCCTGGTCATATTCAGTCCTTTCTGTTATCTCTCCTCTGAGGTTCTTGGCCATCATTTCTTTGGCCTCATCAGGACTGTAATTGCCCAGCAGCCAGGCCAGCTTGATGAAAGCTGTCTCCGGCAGCATGTCCCCGCAGAATATGCAGCCTATGTCATGCAGCCTCCTCAGATTGGTATACACAAAAGGATGCACTCTTCCATAAAGGCATTGCGATGCTATCGCCACAATACCTCCTTCCCTGATATATTTTTTCAGGATTTCATAATTCTTCTGGTTCTCTGGAGTGTTTGTAGGCGCGTGTCCCAGTCCTGTCCCTTCAATGACAATGCCCTTGTAATTGTCTGCATAATGCTGGAACAGTTCTGTACTGATTCCAGGGTGTACCTTCAGGAGCCCCACTTCATTGCTCATCCTGTCTTTAAGAAGTATGTTTTTCTCTTTAGAATCTTGTTCCTTGTTGAACTCAATCTTTCCTGTCCTATGATCAACAAGCGCGATCGGATCATCATTCACTGCCCTGAACGCATCCCTCCTTGAGGTGTGCATCTTCCTTGTCTTTGTGGCAGGAAGTATGGCACACTTATCATCTGAACTATGGTGGTGCATACAGGCAGCTATCCCTCTGAAACCGGTATTGGTGATGAATTTTGCTGCGCATATGAGGTTCATTCCTGCGTCAGAGCTCGGCCTGTCAGAGCTCTTCTGGGAGCCTACAATAAGAACCGGAATATTTATCTTCTCAAACATAAAAGCGAGCGCTGCCGAGGTGTATCCCAAAGTATCTGTTCCATGGCCTATTATTATTCCATCTGCCCCTTTTTCAGCGTGCTTTTTAACAGCTACTGCGATCTTCTGGTGATCTTCAAAATTCATGTCCTCTGACATCATGTTGGCGACGAGCTCTGTCTCAATATTGGCGATATCATCAAGCTCAGGGAACATGCCTATAAGATCCTCTGCTGAGAACTTGGCAGTCACAGCGCCAGTGGAATAATCAACCTTTGATGCTATTGTTCCGCCGGTGTGCAGGACAACAATCCTCTTGAGCCCTTTCCTTGTCTCAGGCTTCTTCTTTGCAGTATCCTTCTTCTCTGTCTTTCCAAGGGACTTTATCTCTTTTACCCTCGACTTGTCAATGCCGATATTATATCCGCTGTCAAGCTTCACCATGATAACATCGGCGTTCTCAGAAGGCATCATGGTCCCTTCTATCTTCTCATCCTTGGTTGTTATCCTTACCTTATCGCCTGCTTCTGCCATGCCCAAAGCCATATCTATAATCTTTATAAATTTTATCAAAAAAAGGATTTCACTCCTGCCATCCTTTTGGAAGGCATTAACAGTAAAGAAAAACATTTATAAATAACCTCCTGATTTTCAGACCATACCATGTTGGTGGTTACCGGCTGAAGTGCCGGCTGTTGTGAATTGTGCAAAAATGATACCCACAAAAGTATTTTTCACGAAAGGGCTTGGAGTCCACAGGGAAAAGCTGGCTTCTTTTGAGAGGGCTCTCCGTGATGCGGGCATAGAGCATTGCAACCTTGTCCATGTATCATCAATATTCCCGCCCAACTGCAAGATAATACAGAGGGAGGAGGGGCTTAAGATGCTGAAGCCGGGCCAGATAGTCTATGTTGTTCTTGCGAGGGCACAGGCTAATGAGGCGAACAGGAGGCTTGCAGCATCAATAGGGCTTGCCCTGCCTGCGGACCCTAATGCGTATGGTTATCTGAGCGAGCACCACAGTTTCGGGGAGACAGAGGAGTTCGCAGGCGAGTATGCTGAGGATCTGGCTGCGGAGATGCTGGCCTCAACCCTTGGTGTCGAGTTTGATCCTGACAAGAGCTATGATGAGAACAGGGAGATATTCAAGATTTCTGACAAGATAGTCAATACAGAGAACATAACTATGGCGGACAAGTCCGACAAGGGCGGCAGGTGGACAAGCGCTATTGCCGCAGCAGTATTCATATGTGATGAGTACAAATCCGTCAGGGACATGAAGAAAACAAAGAAAAAGGAAGCCAAGAAGAAGAGGGAGATACCTGATATTGATCCTGACAGCGAATAATGGCCTATTTTAGAATCTTCCCTCCTGTATATTAAAATCAATCATCTTTTCTTTCCCGAAGCAAAAACCCATCTCTCGCAGAAAGAAGGTATGAATCCTGTCCTGAACTTGATATCCTTGAAATGCTTCGGCAATATGCTTTTGAGTATCTTGAGCGTTTCAGTATCATACTCGCCGCAGCAGTGCATCGTTATTGTGGCGCCTTTTTTCATGCCTGCCCTTATGGCTGAGAATATCCTGTTAAGATACTTTTTCCTCTCTTCTGTGGTCAATGCCTCAGGGTGCATGGTAAGGTCATATATCACCGCGTCAAACTCATCTTTCTGATTTCTCATGTATTCTTTGGCGTCATCTATGATTATATTTGTCTTGGGATGGTCGAATGCCCCTCTTGATATTGAGTCAAGGTATTTTCTTGATGCCTCCACCACCTCCTTGTCTATCTCTACCAGAACAGCTTCTTTTGGTTTGAGGTCAAGTGCGTGGCGGAGCAGGCCTCCATCGCCCCCGCCCAGTACAGCAATCTTTGCAGGTTTTGCAGAACCCTTCAGGCCCGATAGGGGGCTCATCATCATCTCATTGAACAGGTTCTCGTCGCTCTCAGCGACCTGCAGGTCATTGTCAAGGAAAAGCATCCTCCCGAACTCCTCATTGTCTATTATCTCTATCTTCTGGTATTCCGAGTCCTTGAGGAAGACCTTCTTCTTAACATGGTATCTTGTCTCAAACCCGTATGATGAGAATGCCACAACCCATTCCTTCTCATTCGTGTTGAGGGTGCTTCCCCTCACCACCTGCATGCTCCGGGAGGTCTTGGGCCTGAACCTCTTCTTAAGATAATCAAGCAGTTTCAGGGGGCCGTCAAAATCAGGGGTGCATGTGTAGATGTCAATTGAAGCATGGTTTGCCTCAGGAAAAGTATGTATGCCTATGTGGGACTCTGTCACCACAGCCACCACAGTGGCTCCTATAGGGTCAAACTTCCTGCCCCTTATATCCGTGATGTGAAGGCCTGCTTTCTTTCCCCCTTCGCTTAGAGCTTTCTCTATCGCTTTCGGGTCATCAAGCAGCTTCCTGTTCGAGCAGTTGATGAATTCCGCCATCACCTGCGATCCTTTAGGCCTCATCCTTATCCTCCATCTTTTCATTCCCTGAGATATTATTCAATGGGACATCATTCCCTGCGATCTCCCTGACAAAATTGGGCAGCACGAAGCTTGCCTTGTGGAGCTCTGTGTTGTAGTAATCAGTCTTGATGCCCAGCTTTTTCCATCTCTTCTCTTTCATGTTCCTTAGAGGGTCCAGCTTCTTTGAAGCAAAGCCGAACAGCCATAATGAGGAGGGGTATGTGGGCACAACGCCCGTGTACTGCCTGAATATGGGAAATATGCTGCTGAGCTTGTCTTTTATGCCCTTCACATCCTCCTCTGCAATGAAGGGTGCTTCGCTCTGATTGACCAGTATCCCTTCATCCTTCAGGACCCTGTGGCAGTCGGCATAGAATTTTTTTGTGAAGAGCCCCTCACCCACGCTTATGGGGTCTGTCGAGTCTATTATTATGAGGTCATACTCACCATCAGGGGAGTTCCTGACGAACTCAACACCGTCCTCAAACTTCAGGTGTACCTTGTCATGGCTGAGATCCCTTGATATTTCAGGGAAGTATTCTCTTGCAACATCGCAGACCATCCTGTCAATCTCCACCATGTCAATATGCTCGATTTGAGGATATTTGACAAGCTCCCTCACCACGCCGCCGTCTCCGGCGCCTATGACAAGTATCCTTTTTGCATTAGGATTGACGCACATAGGGACATGAGTTATCATGTCATGATAGACGAACTCATCCTTTTCGGTCACCATCACAAGACCGTCAAGAAGCATGACATTGCCGAAAAGCCGGTTGCGGAAGACCTCCACCTCCTGGAACTCACTCTTATCATGGAAAAGGATCCTGTCCTTTGTGAGCGCGACACCGAAACCTGGATTCATGTCTGACACCTCTATGAACCAGGTGTCCCTGTCTTTCCCCCTTCTGTCAGTATATTCGCTGGCTCCGCCTTCAAACTTCTTCCCCTTGATTCTGCCTGCCCCTCCCTTGATCGCCCTTCTCTCTCCCTCAGTATTCTTTTCAGTAATCCTTTCACTCATTCTTGAAACCTCCCAGCACGAGAAGGGGGAAGATTATCGTGGCGTCCCCTTCGATATGCGCCTCTGTTGCATCCGCTTTTATCTTGCCCCATGCTTTGCCCTCTTTTGGCCTGGCTCCTGCGATGCTGCCGTCTCCCTCTGTGCCTGTGCATACATACACAGCATAATCAGTCCCTTCCCTGAAAAGGTTGGCGTTTATCGCGTGATGCTTTGCAGTGCCTCCTCCGAGAGCTATGACACCTGTCTTTTCAGAGTTAAGGGCGATGTCATTTATTTTTATTACATCATCACTCATGTCCAGCCTGAAATCAGGGTTCTTTTTCTTGTAAAAATAAAGCATGTCCCCTATCGAGCCGTCTGTCAGGGGAGGGCAGAAAACAGGGATTTCATTCTTTGCGGCCCAGTACAGTATGCTTTTGTCCTTGAGGCTTTTATCCTCAACCTTGGCATCAATCTCACTGCCCAGCTCTCTTATGAAATCAGAGGCTGATATTATTCCGTATCCTCTTCCATTCTCCTCCTGCATCCTGTGAAGCCTTTCAAAAAAGGGATTCATCAGCTTCTCAAACTCTATGTATCTGTCATTCGGGACAAGGATATTGCCTATCCTGTTGATACCTTTCTCTCTCAGGTCTTCATCATCGCACTCAAAATCCCCTATGAGGAATGGCTTTAAGCATTTTATCGCGTCCTCCTCAACACCTCCTGCTGTTGTGACAAGCACGTCAACGAGCCTGTTCTTGACGAGCCATGCTATGATGTCCCTCAGGCCTGAGCTCGCCATGTTTGATGTGTAGGCAAGGAATATGGTGGCATTTTCCTTTCTCATTTCTTTTATTATCTCAATGCCTTTTGCGAGATGTGTTGCCTGGAATCCTGTTGAGGCATAGGACTGCAGAAATCCTGCTATGTCGAAATCCTTTATGCTCTTTGAGAAGTCAAATCCCTTTACCTCTGGGAGGCCTTCCGGCTCCTGAGAATCCTTCAATATCACATCTTCAGGCGGTTTCTTCGCTTTCCCTTCCCTCTTGGCTCCTTCAGGCATGTACTGAATGAAAAAGATAAATTTTTTAAAGCTTTCCATGAGAACACAGGATTATGGCTGACTCTTTCATTGAACAGGGGGAATACGAAAAAAGCAGTATAGTGGTGCTTCCGGCGCCTTATGAGGCGACTGTGACATACGGAAAGGGGGCTTCAAAAGGCCCTGCAGCAATCATCGAGGCCTCGAAATACCTTGAGACCTATGAGAGGGACATCGATTCAGAGCCGAACGAGAGAGGTATATGGACAGCAGAGCCTTTAAAGCCGCAGGACAGCCCTGAGAAAACTGTTGAATCTGTCTATGAAGAGGCGAAGAAGCACATTGAGGCAGGAAAGTTTGTCGTGATGCTCGGCGGAGAGCATACCCTGCCGTATGGGACAGTCAAAGCTTATAATGGGAAGTATCCGGATCTCAGCGTGCTTCAGTTTGACGCCCACACTGATCTGAGGGATGAGCTTGAGGGCATGAGGTACATGCACGGCACAGTCATGGCAAGGATAAGGGAGCTCTGCCCTGCTGTGCAGGTCGGCATAAGGAGCCTGAGCAAAGAAGAGGCTGACAGGATAAAGAGAGAGAAGCTTCCTGTTTTCTTTGCAGAGGACATGCAGGACAGTGATGACTGGATGGACAATGCAATGGCAGAACTGTCGGATAATGTGTACATAACCTTTGATGTTGATGCTTTTGACCCAAGCATAATACCTGCCACCGGAACGCCAGAGCCGGGGGGCATGGGATGGTATCAGGCGATAAGATTTCTAAGGAAGGTTTTTGAGAAAAAGAATGTTGTGGGCTTTGATGTTGTCGAGCTCGCCCCGATTGAAGGCCTGCACCACTGCAATTTCAGCACAGCAAGGTTGGTGCAGAAGATGATGGGGTATAAGTTCTACAGATGAGTTATTTATCAGCCCCATATTAAAGAAAACAGAAAGATTTAAATATAATCCTCATTAGGGTTATAATAACCTAAATGGAGGTTATAAATGGGATTATTAAAATTCCTTAAATCAGACAAGAATACAAGAAAGGTATTCGGAAAAAGGGAAGTCAGGATAATTGAGAAGCAGCTCCTGGGCATAAACCTGACGCAGTCAGAGAAGAACAGGCTTTCAAGGGACATAAGAAAGAAGCTTGATTTCATAAATGAGGCAGCCAGGTTCTCAGATGAATTCGGCCTGAAGAAAGGCGCTCTGATAAAGAGCATGATTGAGGAAGCAAAAGAAGTCATTCTCGAGGAAACAGACCCTAAGAGAATCAAGAGGATAATCCTATTCGGCTCTGCTGCAGAAAACCAGCTTACATTCAGGTCAGACATAGATATATCAGTTGAGTTCTTTGACATAAGCCTTGAAGAGGCCACAGCATTCAGGATAAGGGTTTCAGGCAGGGTGAATTCGAGGGTGGACATCCAGGTATACAATCATCTTCCTGAGAAGATAAGGAAAGAAATAAAAACAAAAGGGAAAATACTTTACAGCAATGAGGATAAAAGACAAGGCAGAGGAGATTGAAAGATACCTTGATGAGCTCTCCGGCATAATCCCTGAGACCTTTGAGCAGTATGAGACAAGCAATCTGGACAAAGCGGCGTGCGAGAGATATTTTGAGAGGATAATAGAAGCGGTTGTTGATCTTGCTTTCCTCCTGATAAAAGAGAAGAGATGCAAGACGCCTGAAGAGGACAAGCAGGCCTTTGATATATTGTCGGATGAAAACATAATAACAAAAGAGCTTTCTGAAAAACTTAAGGACGCAAAAGGCATGAGAAACATAATAGCGCACGAGTACGGAAAGATTGATGATGATCTGGTGTTCCGGGCCATAAAGGAGAAACTCGGCGATGATGTGGATGAATTCATCCGGGCGGTGAGGAAGGCTGTTGGATGAAGGCCTGCACCATTGTGATTTCACAGCAGCAAGGCTTGTGCAGAAGATGATGGGGTATAAGTTCTGCTGAGAATTTTTTGCAGGAATTCTGCTCATTCTGCAGTGCCGTTTTTACAAAATATTGATGATATGACTACTGCAAAGTACTACAAAAAACATAACATTTTTATATGATTGATCTGCAGATGCCTTGATTGCCGGCGATAAAGAAGGATTGGAAAGCCTTGTTGATTCCCTGGGCTTCAGGGAATACAGGCCGGAGGAAATCCATACCATGGGTAAATGGATTGAAGAAGGATTGAAAATTAAATACAACCTGCAGGAAAATAATCTTTTTCAGCTGATGAAACACAAAAAGGACCTTATGCACTCCATGGCTTTTGATTCCCCTTTCTTATTTTGATTCCCCTTTCTTAAAATATTTTAAAGAATCCGGAGGGGATATCAAAAAGGTAAGGCATAGGATTGAGGCTGCAGACAGGGAGGATATCAGTGAAGCTGCCCTTGTCTTTGCTGAAAAAGCAAAGGAACATAATCCTGATAAGTATTACTCTCAGGCTGTTGGAGTTTATCACCAGCTCATGGAGCAGTGCGAGATGATATCCCAGGCAGCCCACATCCTCTCAAAGCATATAAAACCCTTGTTCAGCAACAATAAGGGGGAGGTCCTGTCAAGAAGGGATCTTACTGGAATGCTGGGGGAAGAGGAATTTTCTAAATTAAGCGGAGAAATGCCTTATGAATATGATCATCTTCTGCTCAAGGGGGTAGCTGAAAGTGATATTGAAATCATATCATCCGAACTTAAGAGAATGGACAAGAACAGGAATGACCCCCACAAAGAGCTTCTTGAATATGCAGAAAAGCACTTCAAAAAGGATTATCTTGATGTTTTTGTTGATATAATGGGTGAAGGAAAGGTGGAAGGAAGTTATATGCATCTGAGCGCGCCTGAAAATAAGAGAGGATACCTTGTTCTTGATACAGGATATGTATCTGTCCCTTCTGATTCAATCATTGAATTCTCAAGACAGTATGGGGTTGAACCAGAGAGTCAATCTCACAAAAAGATCATTGAAGAAGCCCATGAGTCATTAAGAAAAGCAAGAGAAGACAAACCATTCAGGGCCAGGATAGAATACAAGAGCAAGATAAGTTTTGATAGGACAGAAGATGAGGATGATGCTTTCCTGGAAGAAATGAGAGAAAGGTTTGAGAGTTATGTCTCATTTACCGGAGAGCATCTGATAAAGAACATGCACGGACGTTATGTGTTCAACAAGATTCTGGAGATTGACCTGAATAAGATAAGAGAAAAAGAGGAAGACCCCCAGCTCAGGATCGAGGAGATAAAAACCTACGCAGAATCTCTTCTTCCCCAGGAAGAACTGATCTAAGAAGACATAATCGATACTTTAGGGATGTCCATCATCCAAAATACTTCGGCTTCTCTTCCTGCATCTCCTTGGCCCTTGCTGATTTGAACTGGCTCTCCAGATCCTCATAGCTCTTCTGTATCTCTTTTGTCACAGAAGGCCTGACCTTCTTCATGGCCTCATTGAAATGCTTCATGCTCACTTCTTTGGCCTTTATGTTCTCCCTGAGGGAAAGGAGAGCAGCTTCCTTGCATATCGCCTCGATATCCGCCCCAACATACCCTTCTGTGCCTTCAGCTAACTTGTCAAGGCTTACGCTCTTGAGGGGCATCTCTTTCGTGTGTATCTCGAATATCTTCTTTCTCATCTGCTTGTCAGGCACTTCAGCGAGTATTATCCTGTCGAATCTTCCCGGCCTGAGCAGCGCTGTGTCAAGCATGTCCGGCCTGTTAGTGGCGCCCATCACGACCACATCATTCATCTCTGTGAGCCCGTCCATCTCAGTGAGTATCTGGTTCACAACCGTCTCTGTCACATTGCTGGCATTGCCTGCGCTTCTCCTCGGAGCGATGGCATCCACTTCATCAAAGAATATTATTGACGGCGCGGCCTGTCTTGCCCTTTCAAAGATTTTCCTGACACCTTTCTCGCTCTCGCCCACCCACATTGAGAGCAGCTCAGGCCCTTTGACAAGTATGAAATTGGCTTCGCTTTCCTTCGCGACAGCTTTGGCTAGCAGGGTCTTTCCTGTGCCCGGCGCCCCATAAAGCAGTATGCCTTTTGGGGGGCTTATCCCCATCCTCTTGAATGCTGCCGGGTGCTGCAGCGGCCATTCAACTGCCTCTTTAAGCTCCTGCTTTACATTGTCCATCCCCCCTACATCCTTCCATCCGACACTGGGGGTATCTATCAGGACCTCCCTCATGGTCGAGGGCCTTACGACCTTGAGCGCTTCCTTGAAATCCTTCTGCATGAGCTTAAGCCTGTCCAGCACTTCGGGAGGCACCGCTTCCTCCTTGTCCAGCCTGAGGTCAGGAAGCACCCTTCTGAGCACCACCATTGCAGTCTCTTTTGCCAGGGCAGCGAGATCAGCGCCCACAAAGCCGTGGGTTATCTCGGCGATGTATTTGAGCTTCACATCCTTCTCGAGGGGCATGTTCCTTGTGTGGATCTTTAGTACGTCAAGCCTGCCTTCCTTGTCAGGCACACCTATATCAACCTCACGGTCGAACCTTCCCGGCCTCCTCAATGCGGGATCAAGCAGATTGGGCATGTTCGATGCCGCTATGACAACCACTTTGCCTCTGCTCTTCAGGCCGTCCATCAGCGCGAGAAGCTGGGCCACCACTCTTCTCTCCACTTCTCCCTTGGTCTCTTCCCTCTTTGTTGCGATGGCGTCTATCTCATCTATGAATATGATCGATGGGGCGTTCTTCTCTGCTTCCTCGAACTTCTTCCTGAGATTCTCCTCTGACTGGCCGTAATACTTGCTCATTATCTCAGGGCCGTTTATGGATATGAAGTTGGACTGTGTCTCATTCGCCACAGCTTTCGCGAGTAGGGTCTTGCCCGTGCCGGGCGGGCCGTGGAGCAGGACACCTTTCGGGGCGTCAGTGCCGAGCCTCTCGAATATCTCAGGATGCTTGAGGGGAAGCTCCACCATCTCCCTGATCTTCTTTATCTCCTCCTTCATCCCCCCTATGTCCTCATATGTTACGTCAGGGAATGTCTCCTTCTCCACCTCCACTGCCTCAGGATTGAGGTCTATCTCTGTGAGGTCTGTTATTATCACCGCGCCCTGTTTCGGGTTAGTGTCTGCGACTATGAACTTGAGGTCAGCGAATCCGAATCCCATCATGGACTCGTCGAACATTGAGAACACCTCGTCAAAGAAAGGGCTTCCGGAGGTTGTCGATCTCCTCCTCTTTGCGCCGCCCATGGAGATTATGTCCCCTTTCATGACAGCCCTGCCGAGCAGGCCCTGCTTGAGGAGGTTCTTCGGCGCGCTTATGTGCACACCTTTTTTTGAGGGCGCCACAATGACCTTCTTGGCTTCCCTGAACTCCGCCTTCTTTATGTTGACCATCTCCCCGATTCCTGTCCTGGAGTTCCTTCTTGTGATCCCGTCCATCCTTACTATGTTCAGGCCTATATCACCGGGATATGCGCGGTCAACCATGGCTACAGTGGTCCTCTCTCCTTTTATCTCCACTATGTCGCCAGGCTTAACGCCCATGTTCTGCATTATGCTGCTGTCTATCCTGACTATTCCCTTGTTCACGTCATCCTGGATCGCCTCAGCGACCTTGAGGTTTGTACCTTCAGCCATCCTGCTTTTGTCCTCCTTCCCTTCTTTCAGGCCTGCGTATCATCATGCTGTTCTCTTATCAGATATCAAGAATCTTTTTGATCACTTTCAATGGAACCCCACTGAACAAAAAGTGTTACTTCATCCCTGCTTAACGGGCTGCTGGCCCACCTTCGGCAGAGGTATGGGTGGCGGCAGAGCAAGTTCCTTGCTTATCACAAGCGCCTGTATATTGCTCCTGCTCAGTATGGCATTGACCACGAGCTTGGTCATGTCATCAGGGAGCTTCTTGTCGCTCTTCCATTTCTTCAGCACATCCTGGATTATCTTCTCTTCCTCGAGATCAAACACTTCTCCTGCGAGCAGTATCTCTCCCACTTTAGGGTCATAGACAGACTTGAACTCGAACTTTATCTTGAGGCCTTTCTGTTTCGAGGAGCCGAGTGAGAGGTCTGTCTTCTCCACACTTTTTATCTCCACGTTATTCTTTACGTTGATCTTGCCCTTGGGCGCCTCTTTCTTCTCGCCGTTTATCTTTGTGAAATTGAATCCTACAATCGCCATTTTTTTGACCCCCGTCTTGTTTTCCGCTTATCGCTGTTCTTTTTAGCCTTTCAGACTGTTCTTCCGGCGCTTTTCAGTGCCTGAATATCCATTCTATATCCTGGGCTGGTTTATAAAGATTTTGGTAGGCCCTGATGAGGGCGGTGTTGCCGGCAGATATCGTCCAATATCACCTATATTGGTGCAATTATGGTTCATATCCCCTTCATTTATAAATGCTTTATAAATAAATTGTTGCAGGCACCCGGTAGATACTCAAAGATTGACCACTATGTGGTGATTAATAAACGAAATATTTATAAATGTTGGGTGGTTAAATAAGCCATATGACACCATACAACCCTCTCATTGACAGGGATTTGCAATATGTGATGGAAAAAGCCAGAAATGAGAACAAGGGAAGAACCCCTCTCAAGGAAGCAAGATACCTTGAAGGGCTTGCTGATGAGATGTGCAGGATGTCTGATGAGGAAATATCATTTATAATCTCTCCTGACTCGGTTATAGAGAATGATGATATAACACTCATTGGTGCCAGGATATTTCATGGTGATTCCCCTCTAGGTGAAGTGGGTGTCAGGGAGTTCTTTTTCCCTGTTCCTGAAGGTCTGAGGGATAGGTTCCCTCATCCTGAGGCCAGACGTTTTGATGAGATAGTGTATGAGGGGAACATCCCAGGTTATATCGATGATTTTGTCCTTGTAGCTAACCAGGCATGTCACATGCAGAACGATATTGTGCGCAACCCGACATACAGGATTGAGATGGTAAGGAAATCATTTGAAAATGCGCAGGCAACAGGCTTATATGATATGGTGGAAGGGATAGCGCAGAACAACACTCGCCAAGAGCCATTATACCGTCATGATCTGTGGCTATTGAAGCTTGCTACGCATGAGGATAACAGTTTTGAAAGGTGGAAACATTTTGATCAACTGAAGAAGGAGCAGGGAATCTCACTCGATTAATTCAAATTCTCCCTTCTGCGTATTGAACCTGTATCTTTGGCCTATCACATTCGTGTTTTCTGCCTGACGGACTATGTTTCCTTCGCTGTCGACTACCAGCGCAGGCCCGTCAGGTAATGAAGGGTCAGCGTAAGTGGCATAATATGCCTTATTGTCCTTGAACGCTCTGGTCGCCACCAGCGTGTACGTCCCGTCATCATTCGGTGCATAAACCTTGCTTGGCGCTCCCTTTGAGGTATATTCCACTCTGTATGTTCCCTTGCGCGTGGCAGTGCCGGGTATTATCTCATTGTATGTGGTTGTTCTGTCATTCATATTGAAAGGGAGCTGCTCACTGGCTTTCTGGGTTGTGGATTCAGGCGCTGCTTTTGCGGGGGAAGGCGCGCTTTCACTCACGCTTTTCTTGAGATCGTCATAATACCCTGGCTTTATATTGCCTGAACCCGCCTTCTCTACATCGTATTTGAACCCTAACGCTCTTCCTTTTGCATCGACCTTCTGCGCGTAAAGGTCATCCAGATAAAGCTTGCCTTTCCCCGTGTCAATCTTCACCATGTCCTTAACATCATCCTTTGCGATAACAATCCCTTCAGACTCAAGGTCATCCAGAAGCTCTATATACTGGTCCTGATATCTTGTTTTTTCGGCAGAACTCAGCTCATCCCACTTCTTGCCCTCAACCCTGAGAGAGTAAGGGGCTTCCTGCGTCACTGTTCTTTCTTTTGGGAGAGAGTTGTAATCAGGAGATCCATACTTTGAAGCCAGCTGTGATCTTGGCTTGCTTGCCGCAGTCTCTTTAAGGACTTTCTGCCTGTAGAAGAGGTATCCTGAGTCACTCTTCATCGCTTTCTGCACACTGTTGGGAAGCTTCACTCTCACACCTTCTGGTGAATATTCAAGTATGATCTCCCCAGCATTCTGGTTTATCTGGTCTATCTGTGATTTGGTGTATCCTTCCTTTGCGAGCTTTTCAGGGTTGATACCTTTATTTTTGAGGAATTCATCATATTGTTCTAGCGCCTCTCTTGTAGTAAGTGGCTGGCCCTGATACTTCCTTGTTGGTTTGAAAGCTGATGTTACAGGTCCGTCCCCCGCTCCTAATATTGAGCTTGCCCCTCTCCTCCCCGCTATCCCTGCTTCAGCAACCTCATCTAACTTGCTCACAGCCTGCTCAGCGAGCTCCCTCTCGGCCCTCTCTGCTCCCTCTTTCGCGAGACCAGTCCTTCCACCTATTCCTACCATTGCTATGCCTGCTGTCTTGAGGCCTGCTGCGCTTATACTTTTGACTCCTCTCAATGCTGATCCTTTCGCCAGGGCGACCGCTCCTGTCTTGAGGAGCATGCCCGCGCTCGCAAGGCCTTTCACTTCAGGCACAACATTCAATGCCAATTCCACAGCAGAGTCAGGAATCATATCTATCGCGAATTCCTTCACTTTCTGCATTGATTCATCATCCCTTCCACTCTGCTGAGCAATAACCATC
>JAWOBY010000073.1:0-13365 GCA_046484055.1 Candidatus Woesearchaeota archaeon
CCTTAAAATGCCTTGCATTTTAAGTATCTCCGCCCTAAAGGGCGGAGTTTTACGCTCCTCGCTTTGACAGGCGAGTTTTTGGATTTGAAAACGCTCAGAAACAAAAGGTTTCTGGCGTGCCAAAAATGTTCCATTTTTGGTCATTGCGCACTAAAGTGCGGGGTTTTAAACCCTGCGCAATTTTCAAATAAAACATAAAAACAGATTGGAGAACCACAAGGGGGTAGATAAGAATGACGAACAACCAGCAGTACCAGCCCATATTCATAATGCCTGAAGGCACCCAGAGGACGACCGGAAGGAACGCCCAGCGGAACAACATAATGGCGGCAAAGCTTGTGGGCGAGACAGTGAGGACCACACTCGGGCCGAAGGGCATGGACAAGATGCTTGTTGACAGCATGGGCGATGTCACCATAACAAATGACGGGGTCACAATCCTTGATGAGATGCAGATAGAGCATCCCGCAGCAAAGATGGTGGTCGAGGTCGCGAAGACGCAGGAGGATGAGATAGGCGACGGGACGACCACGGCGGTAGTCCTTGCGGGCGAGCTCCTGAAGCAGGCAGAGGATCTTCTTGACCAGGAGATACACCCCACAGTTCTTGCGAAAGGATACAGGATCGCTGCGGACAAGGCGCAGGTGATACTCAAGAACATATCAGAGAAGATCAGTGAGGACAGCGAGGAAGAGCTCAAAAAGATAGCCATAACAGCCATGACAGGCAAGGGTGCCGAGTCTTCCAAGGAGAAGCTGGCGGAGCTCGCAGTGCAGGCTGTCAGGATGGTGATGAAAGAGAAGGGCGGTGATTATGACCGCGAGCACATAAAACTTGAGAAGAAAGTCGGGGGCAGCGTGGATGATTCGGAACTCATACAAGGGATTGTCCTGGACAAGGAGAAACTGCATTCAGGCATGCCCGGCGAGGTGAAGGACGCAAAGATAGCACTCATAGACACGGCCCTTGAGGTGAAGAACACAGAGACGGACGCGAAGATCCAGATAACAGATCCCAACCAGATGCAGGCATTCATGAACGCCGAGGAGAAGATGCTCAAGGACATGGTCGAGAAGGTCTCAGCATCAGGAGCCAGTGTGGTATTCTGCCAGAAAGGCATTGATGATATGGCCCAGCACTTCCTCGCGAAGAAGGGGATATATGCCGCCAGAAGGATAAAGAAATCGGACATGGAAGCTCTGGCGAGGGCCACAGGGGCCAAGATCGTGTCGAACCTTGAGGACCTTTCGAAGGATGACCTCGGGAAGGCAGGAACAGTGCATGAGAAGAAGACAGGCGACGAGGAGATGACATATGTCAAGGAGTGCGAAAATCCCAAGACAGTGACAATACTCGTAAGAGGAGGCACAGAGCACGTGATAGACGAGGTCAAGAGGGCCATGGAGGACGCCATCGGCGACATAATGTCAGCGATCAACTCCGGAAGGATAGTCGCAGGAGCCGGCGCTCCTGAGATAGAGCTGGCAAGGAACCTCAAGCTGTTCTCAGACTCGCTTTCAGGAAGGGAGCAGCTCGCTGTCAAGGCGTTCGCTGACGCGATGGAGATAATACCAAGGACGCTGGCAGAGAACGCGGGCCTTGATCCCATTGATGTGCTCACAGAGCTGAAATCAGCGCATGAGAATGACAGGAAGTGGGCGGGCGTGAATATCTTTTCAGGCAAGGTCATAGACTCCTGGAAGGAAGGCATCCTCGAGCCGCTCAAGATAAAGACGCAGGCTGTCAGCTCAGCCGCGGAAGTCGCCACCATGATCCTGAGGATTGATGACGTGGTCTCAGGAGGAACAGGAAAAGAAGGCGGCGGAGAAGGCGGCATGCCTCAGGGCGGAATGCCCGGCGGGATGGGAGGTATGCCCGGAATGGGCTGAATAACTCCCCATAAATTTCCATTCTTTTTCTCTTTATGTTATTTTTTGTATTGCCCGACAGCCGAAATATTTATATAAGAATGCCCTATATTTAACCTTTATTAAGCTTGTTTAAGCGATGTAACTTAAGCAATATAACTTTTTATTTTCCGGATCTTACGGTCCAAAAAAGAGGTGCAAGCATGGCTGAGAAAGAGGATTATGATATAGTCCCGCACGAAGAGGTTCTGAGATTAAGGAAAGAGGTCGAGGACATAAAACAACATCCTTTCGGCTCAACAAAAGAGGGAAAGGAGCTTCTTGAAGCGATAAAGAAACTTTCTGAAAGCATGGACAATCTCACAGGCCTGTTCCAGGAGGCTGCAGAGCAGATGAAGCTTGAGGAGAGAGAGTCCGAAATGATAAGCAAGAAGATAGATCCCTTATTCAATCAGATGAACGAGCTCATAGACGAGAACAAGAAGATAGCCAAGGGAATAATAGCTGTCGCTGACATGATCAAGAAGGAAAGGCCGGCCGGCTCAAAAGAGAGCGGGGAGTCAGGCCCGCAGGGATCATCATCCCAAAGAAGCGGAAGCGCGGGAAGAGGGCCGTCATCAGGATCTTCAGGCATGCAGGGCGGGCCCCAACAACAGGCCTCTAAAGGCATGCCTCCTCCGCCAAGCCCGTCAATGGGCCAGGCAGGTCAGGGAAGCCGGCAGTCTCAGGCTCAGAATCAGCCAGGACAGCAGGGTTCTCAGCAGTCACAATCCCAATCTGCGCAGGGCCAGCAGGGCCCTCAAGCGCAGTCCCAATCAACAGCAGGACAGCAGACAGGCAGGATGCCTCCTCCGGGCGGACCTTCTGTAAGAGTACAGCCCTCACCTCTCAGCCAAAAGAGCGCAGGCGGGCCTTCAGCACCCCCTCCATCACAATCACAGGGATCCGCAGGCGGCGGGCAGCCGCAGGCTCCTCCTTCCTCACCGCCAGGCGGCCCTCCGGGCTCAGGCAGTCCTGGAAGCCCGCCACCCATGCCCAACCAGGGGCCCGGGCAGATGCCTCCGCCTCCAAAGCAGGAGCAGGGGCAGAAGAAGGAGAAGAAGGGATTTCTTTCATTCCTAAAAAAATGATTCCTGAAGAACGCAGGGAAACATTCCAAAATGAGCCCTAATCAAGAGAGAGGCAGGGAAACATCTTCTGGAGATGACATCAGGATAAGCCCCCGCACTTTCAAGAACTTCATCCGCAGGCTCAATAATGCTGCTATAACCAGACACCAGAGGCAGAAGAAGATCTCTGATATAAGGGAGAGGATGGAGAGCCTCAGCAGGGAATCATCAGAAGAGAAGCCCAGCGGAGAGAAGATACAGAAGGAGCTTGACGAGCTTCAGGGAAGGATTGAGGAAGTCATAGGCACAGAGAACAGTCTTGTGAAGAAGCTGGGGGAAGAGGATAATGAGATTGACAGGCTGAAGGAAAAGATAGCAATGCTTGAGGAGAGGATCGAAGGCCTCAGCCACGTCCATTCTTTTGTTGCAGACAAGCACAACAGGCGGCTGTCTGAGCTTCAGGAATCATTGAGGGAGAAGGAAGAGTTGAGGGAGAAGAAGAAAAGTGCGCAGAACATAATCCAGGGGAAGACTCAGGCCGGAAATAAAGGTGCGCAAGCCAAACCCGAGCCTCCGGCCAAATCTTCGAAAGCAGGGGGGAAATCTTCCGGAAAGATGCCAATGCCTGCGAAGGGAAGCAGCTCGGGAAAGACCAGATCGCAGAGACTGCTCCCAAAACCTGAATCCTCCAAAAAGTCCGCACCACGTACACGAAAAGCCGGACCATCAACAGCATCGGATAAGGCAACTGATAATGGAAGGGACACGAAAAGGCCCGAAAAATCAGGCATTTCTGGACCTAAGAAAGCAGGAAAGAGCGGCAGGACGCTTCCTGCTAAAAAGCCTTCAGCAGGCAAAGCCGGCAGGACGCAAGCCGGCAGCAGGGGCAGGGGATTGAAGAGCGGCGGAAGGCAGGCGCAGCCAGCAAAGAAGGCAGGTAAAGCGGATAGCGGAACACCAAAAAGAGAGGGGAGAAAGAAGGCAGAAGAGAGTACCGGCAGAAAAAAGGGCAGAAGAACAGGAGACAGGAAGAAGGCAGAGGGAAGCACCAGAAGAAGAGAGGGAAAAGAAGCAGGAGACAGGAAGGGACAGAAGGCAGGCGGTTCAGACACGAGCGGGACGAAGAGGAAGGTGCATCCGAAGATCATAAACTCGCTGCATAAGAGTATCACTGAGGCGGAGAAGAAGCATAAGAAGCTTGAGAAAGCAGGCCATCCGAAGGAGGATCTTGACAGGCTGAGGGAGATGATCGACAGCCATAAGAAGAAGCTGGAGAAGCTGAAGAGATGAGTTTTCTGATAGACCGGCCATTTCCACAGGACGGAGTTGTTTCCTGAAACAGTGAATCATAAGAAACTTACCGGACCTGCCACAAGGCCATGATAAATAAAATAAAAAGAGAGCAAGAAGCTCTCTTCAGAGATTTCTTAAACACTAAAAAAATTTAAAGGTCTTTTCCCATAACTGTCCTTCTGTTGTTTGCTTCAGCTCTTGAGCAGGCGTCAGCGATCAGCTGTTTTACCTTCTTGTCCAGAGCGTCTGCAAAATCTCCAGAAACATTGCATCCTTTTGCTGCATCTTTCAGTTTTGCTCTTACTACTAATAGGTCTGACATTTTTTCACCCCGTTTTCTCTGGTGTCATCCAGAGCGTTTGAAACCCTCAAATTGCGGGCTTATAGGGTAAATTGAAGCGGACTAATATATAAAGTTTTCTGTTTAAGGAGAGGGATTCTGCCGGAATTCAGCGTTTTTAGGCTGTATGAGTGGTGAATTCAGCATGAGCGATATCTGGTGAAGCAAAGCTTTTTATAACCACAGGTTTATCTCCGCCCATGCTCCAGATATGGATCCATACCATAATAAGCGTGGTGATTGTGAGCCTCCTCTCCCTGATAGGTGTTTTCACCATTGCTATGAGGGAGGAGAAGCTGAGAAAAACACTCTTCTTTTTTGTGAGCTTCTCAGTCGGCGCGCTTCTCGGAGGGGCGTTCATACACCTGCTGCCTGAGACAGTTGAGCAGTACGGCTTCGGCCTGAGAATATCTGTCTTCGTGCTCCTCGGCCTTATTGTGTTCTTTGTGATGGAAAAATTCGTGCATTGGCGTCACTGTCACATCCCGACTTCGGATCATCATCCTCATCCTTTCGTTTACATGAACCTTATAGGCGACGGCCTGCATAACTTCATCGACGGCATGGTCATAGCGGGGAGCTATATCGTGTCCGTGCCCCTCGGCATCGCGACCACTCTTGCTGTAGTGTTCCATGAGGTCCCTCAGGAGATAGGCGACTTCGGGGTTCTTGTCCACGGCGGCTTCAGCAGGGGCAGGGCATTGCTCTTCAATTTCATATCAGCAGCCACGGCAATAGTCGGGGCCATAGCTGTCCTCATCATAGGATCGAAGGTGCAGGGCATAACAGTGTTCCTTCTTCCCTTCACAGCAGGAGGGTTCATATACATCGCCGGCGCGGATCTCATACCCGAGCTGCACAAGCAGTGCGAGGGATGGAAATCATTCGGCCAGCTCATCGCTTTAGTGCTCGGCATGGCTGTCATGGCGGCTATCCTTCTATTGTGAAACTGTCCTGAACCGCTTTTTGTTCACTTGTGCGCGAACCAGAACTTCAGCTTATTGCCCTGCTCCTCATCAAGCCTGCAGAACCCGAACCTTTCGAGCTGGACTATATCCCCTTCTTTTATGCCCTTCATCCACTGCTCTCCGAGGCCTTCCCTCACAGATCCGTCAGGCATGGCCACTGCTGTCTCGAAGAGGTCGTCCTTCCTCTCTGCAGGCAGCCAGTGGATTATCCTCCTGCCCTCTTTCCTGTATCGCTCATAATCAGGGGAGTCAAAGACGAGTCTTGCATCATCACCCTGCCCTTCCATGCGGAAGTTGAGGCAGTCCATCAGCCTTACAAGCTCCCCCTCCTTGATGCTCTCAAGATCCTGCCTCGCGATATAGAACCTGTCCTTTGTGTTGAATATCCTCCCCCCTTCCCTGTTGTCGGGATGCATGTCCAGCTCTATGCGCTGTTCAGGAGCGCCTTCAATCCTCACCTCCACAGGGTCCTCCACAAAAAAGTATCTCATGGCAGAAGGGTCTATTATCTCCTTGTTGAAGGCGTTCAGCGCCTTGAAGAACTCATCATTGGACACTTTCTTGTCTGACAGGCTGACACCCACATCAAGAGCGTACTTCACGAAAGCCCCCGGCTGGTAACCCCTCCTCCTGAGGGCCATGAGGAACGGTAGCCTTATGTCATCCCATCCGGTGAATTCGCCTTCATCAATCCTCTTCCTTGTCTTTGAGCTTGAGAGCTCAAGGTCGATGAAATTTATCCTTCCGACGAACTGTGTCTGGGGCACGTTCCAGCCCATGGCGTGCTGTATGAACTCCTGCCTCTTGGCATTGTCGGCGTGGTCCTTCGCTCTTATTATGTGTGTCATGGCCATATCATGGTCATCCACCGCGACAGAGAAATTCATCAGCGGCCAGACCCTGTACTTTTTCCCCTGCCTCGGATGCTCTTCATCATTTATCCTCATCAGCGGGAAGTCCCTCATCGCGGGATTCTTGTGTTTCATGTCGGTCTTCATCCGCAGGACCGCTTCCCCTTCCGCAAATCCGTCGAACATCTTGTGCCAGAGCTTTACATTATGCTCTGGTGTGTTCTTCCTGCAGGGGCATTCCTGCCTGTTGTTCGAGAATTCCCTGAACCCTTCGGCAGTGCATGTGCATACGTAAGCGTGGCCCTGCTCTATCATCTCAAGGGCGCGGGAATAGTATGAATCCATCCTGTCGGACTGCACTACCACCTCGCTGATGTTTCCGTCAGTGAGCCATCCAGCATCCTCAGGTATCCTGGTGTAAGAGACAGGGTCTATGTTGCCCGGGTTGGTGTCAGCTATCCTCAGGACAAGCTTTCCGCTGTATTTCCTGCAGTATTCAGAATTCAGCGCCAGCACGTATGAGTGTCCCAGATGAAGCGGGCCTGAAGGCGAGGGCTCGAACCTCATCACCACGCACGGCCCCTTCCCCTGATCATCCCCAGCGTTCTTCAGCTCAGGCAGGCCTTTCTTCTCCTCCCTCTTCTTCTCTGTGAGCTCGGGAGCGAGGGACTTGAGCTCTTTCTCGATCTCCTCCTTCTGCATGGAATTGACAGATCCCACCACATCCCTTATCCGTACCATGACCTCTTTTGCCTTCTCCTTGAGTTCAGGCTTCTCCCCCAGCACCTTGCCTATTATCTTTCCAGGATCCGCCTTTCCGTACCTGAAAGCGTTCTGGAGTGCATATTTCCTTATCAGATCATCCTCTGTCTTGCTCATGCCCTGTTTTTCTGCCTGCTGCCTATTTAAATGTTTCTGTCCCCTCATACCCCTCCTTTTCGGGATTCCAATCAAAAGATTTATAAATACCTTATTTTTAAACCGCTGCAGACAACAAAGTATGTATTATCAATAATAAAGCTTATAGGGGGTTATAATATGAAAAGAAAGACCAGCGTAATACCCAAAGCGCCAGCCGCCAGGATACTGATGAACGCAGGCGCGAAAAGAGTGAGCGCGGACGCTATGGACACGTTCTCTGATGTGATACAGGACATGGCCACCAAGATAGGCGAGCGCGCTTCACGCATAGCAAAACACTCGGGAAGGAAGACTGTCCAGGAGGGGGACATAAAGCTCGCCTCCAAATAAATATACTTGATTACACTCACAGGATAAGGGATTTTCGGGCCCGTGGTCTAATGGTATGACGTCGCATTGGCTAAGGTATGATGAACCGACAGTGCATCCAAAGATGCGGAGACTCCGGGTTCGACTCCCGGCGGGTCCATCGCAAGGGTCTTGTTCCTTGACCCCGCCGTCCGGTGGGGTATTCCTCCCTTCGGTCGGAAACCCCACGATCAAGACGAACATAGGGGACAGGAACTCGCCCATTCGGCCTGCAATGCAGTAAACCGTTCAAAAAGAAAAAAATCAAAAAATGCCAAAAACAAAAGGAATAATATTTGACTTCTGGGGGACACTGGTAGAGAACGGTGTGAGCCCCAGCCCCGCAAGGAAGGTAAGATACCTCCTCAACCTGCAGATGCCTTTCTCTGAATTCATAGTTCCATTTGAAGAGACATTCATGAAAAAGGAATACAATGACCTTTATGAGGGATTCACTGAAGTCTGCAGGCAGTTCAATATCGAGCCGAAACAGGAACTGCTTGACAAGCTCGTGGGGATGTGGAACAAGAACAAGATGTTCGCCAAACCTTACAGGGAGACAAAGAGCGTCCTTGAGGATCTCAGGAAGAAAGGATACAAGCTGGCCCTCATATCAAACACAGACTGCTTCTCGCTTAAAGAGGTCATGGAGAAATTCGGCCTCGACCAGTACTTTGATGCGATCGCTCTCTCTCACGAGAATGGTATGCTGAAGACAGATGCCGGCCTTTTCAGGAAAACGCTTGAGGATCTCGGCCTGAAGGAGGATGAGGTCATAATGGTGGGGGACAGCATGGAATCAGACATCCTTGCCGCGGAGAGCGCGGGCATAAGGGCTGTCCTTGTCGACAGGAGAGGCAAGAGGGATCACAAGGACAAGATAGATACACTTGAAGAGCTGAAGGATTTTCTTGAGTGAGCAGGTATTGTTCAGCATCCACAGGCGGAAACATGGCAAAGTTAGGCATAATAGCGGACACGCATGACAATTACACCGGCACTAAAAAGGCCATTGAGATTTTCAGGGATAAAGGATGCGATATGATACTCCATCTGGGCGATCTCATAGCCCCTCCCATGCTCAACCTTTTCAGGGACACGAACACAAGGTTCGTCCTCGGCAACAATGAGGGCGAGATACCATTCCTCCTGAAAAAGGCAGAGGAGAACAATGTGGAATTTGACAGGTATGTCATGGAAGTGGAGTCAGACGGGAAGAAGATAGCAGGATTCCACGGCTATTCAGAAGATATCACCAATGCCCTCATATCATCAGGCAGGTATGACTATGTGCTTGTAGGCCACACGCACGGAAAGTTCGACAGGAAAGAGGGCAATGTGAGGGTCATAAACCCGGGAGCGTTGTTCCTCGGCCAGGAAGAGAAGACTGTGGCTGTGCTTGACACAGAGAAGGATGAGCTTGAGTTCGTGAATGTTAATGAGTGAGAGATTATTCTTTGATGTTTTGATGATCACTGGTCAGCGCCAATACTGCGAGGATTTATCATATTACAGAAGCGGAAGCAGGGAGACATCCAATCCGCATAAGAAAAACTTTTTATAATCATTTCTGATGATAGATGGTATGATACAGGAAGAGGTGAGCTTCCCCAACTCAGAGGGCGAGATGCTCAAAGGAGTGATAAGGCTGCCTGACGACGAAGGCCCTTTTCCTGTTGTGATTCTCTGCCATGGCTTCGCTTCCAACAAGGACCATGAGCTGATGTACAATCTCTGGGATGCGATATCAAGAGCGGGCTTCGCCTGCCTGAGGTTTGACTTCACAGGCCATGGCGAGAGCGCAGGTTCATTCAAGCATTTCACCATATCAAGGGAAGTAAGGGATTTAAAGTCTGCAAAGGACTTCCTGAGGAGCAGCCACACTGTGGATCTCAGGAGGCTCGCCCTGATAGGCCATTCACTGGGGGGTTCTGTGGCCCTGCTGTCGGCCTCAGAGCTGAAAGCGAAGGGAGTCGTTGAGATCGCAGGCCTGGCAAGGCTTGAGGATTTCATCAATTCAAGGTTCTCTGACTACCAGCTCAGGCAGTGGAAGGAGAAAGGTTACATACAGCTGCACAATTTCGAGGAGCTCAGCACCGAGATACTGAGGGATATACCAAGGCATGATGTTCTTTCAGCTGTGAAGGATCTTGGACGTCCTGTGATGGCGATCCATGGAACGCATGACACTCTCGTCCCTTTCGAGAACGCGAGGGAGATATTCAATCACGCTGGAGAGCAGAGGAGGCTTGAGCTCATAGACAACGCGGACCATTTCTTCAGGGAGGACGAACAGAGGGACCAGCTGATTGATCTGATTGTTGAATTCCTCGCGAGATACATCAGGGAATAGCAGTTCTGTGAAGGGATGAGTGAAAACCTTTAAATATGCTCATTCTAAAACAAGAACTTATGGGATTACAGGCAGTGATATTCGCGGCAGGGAAGGGCACAAGAGCCTATCCTCTCACCCTCACAAGGCCCAAGCCGCTGCTCAAGGCAGGGAACAAGACCATACTCGAGCACAATCTTGAGCAGCTCAGCCAGACAGAATCGGTGGATGAGATACTGATAGTCATCGGCTACAAGGGCTCCATGATAAAGAAGGCAATAGGCGATGAGTTCAAAGGCATGAAGATAACCTATGCGGAGCAGAAGGACCAGCTCGGCACTGGCGACGCGCTTCTGGCTGCAGAGTCCCACCTAAAGGAGCATTTCATTGCCATGAACGGCGACGATCTCTTCTATGCGGATGATATAGTGAAGATACTGAACGAGAAGAACGCAGTTCTTGTGAAGAAGGTTGATGACCCCTCCAATTACGGCGTGTATGTGATAAGCTCTGGATATGCCAAGATGCTCGTTGAGAAGCCTGACGAGTTCGTTTCCGACATGGCCAACATGGGATGCTACAAGCTTGAGAAGAGCATACTAAAGCACAAGGACAGGGTCGAGAGCTCCATAAGGGGGGAGATAGAGATAACAGACTTCATATCAGCACTGATGAAAGAGGAGAAGGTGAAATGCATTGAGGCAGACAGATGGCAGCCGGTGCCGCACTCATGGGATCTTCTCAATGCGAACAAGGCCATACTTTCCGGCATAAAGAGGGATATCCAGGGGGATGTTGAGCAGAACGTGACAATAAAAGGAGAAGTGATCATAGGCAAGGGCACTGTTGTAAAGGCGGGAGTGTATATTGAAGGGCCTGTTGTGATTGGAGAGAACTGTTCCATAGGGCCCAATGCATACATAAGGCCCTCCACTTCAATCGGGGATAATGTGAAGATAGGCCATGAGGTTGAGATAAAGAACTGCATCATCATGGACAACTCTGCCGTGCCGCATCTCTCTTATGCTGGTGATTCCATACTCGGAGAGAATGTGAATTTCGCTGCGGGCTGTGTCACAGCAAACATGAGGCATGACAAGGGCCTGATAAGGACGAGCATGAGGAAAGAGATAGAAGGGCCGGTGAAGGAAGAGCTCATTGACACAGGCCTCACCAAGTTCGGGACGATAATAGGCGATAATGTCAAGCTCGGAGTGAAGACGATCATATATCCGGGAAGGAAGATATGGCCCGGAAAGAGCACTCTGCCGGGAGAGGTTGTCAAGAGGGATGTTGTTTGAAATTGGCTGGGGTTTGGGTAGAAGGTGTATAATAATGTTAAGCTTCCTCGGGTTTATCCCGAGCTCGAGCGTTAGCGAGAAGTTTTTTACCGCTGAGAATTCTCTTGGTTTTAACATATACAAAAGGGGACTTAAGAAACTATTATGTAACAACTGAGGAGTGACAAATCAATCGAAACATTTATAAATAACAAGATGAAATAGTAAGAATATGGGATTAAAAAGCATATTTGAAGCGTGGTCAAAGAAAAGAGCAAAAAAGCACCTAGGCAGCATTCTAGCAGAAAATGATGATATTAAATCTTCTTTTGAAGAAGACTTTTCCCGTTCTAATGTTTTTGATTTACTTAATAATTATGCTATTGCTTATGAATATGCTAAAAAACTGGGGAATATGGAAGCTGAAGGCGTTCAAAATCAAGCTAGAGAAATTGTAGTTGATAGCTATCAAAGAGAAGCTACTGAGCGTATGGCTGATAAAATTCTATTTGATTCATATCAAGTTATCGGAAATGATGGTATGGTTGACACTGAAGCTAGCGCTCATGTTAAAACAACCATTGAAAGAGTATTGAGTGATTTTCACCCTGAGCGATATTTATCTGAGGTCAGGCTACGTGATGAAGTTTCATTTGAATCAGTATTAGAAAAAATGGAAACTAAATGTCCCCTGGAATTATTAGAATCAACCCCCATTTTTAGAAGAATAAAATCAGAAGGAGGAAAGTTAGTTCGTAATCTCTATGGGATTGAAACACATCCGGAAGAAGATACATTGGTTGTTAAATATAGATTATCAGAAAGTGGCTTTGACGCAAGACATGTAGAAGTAAGTTATAGAGCGAATTCTTTATTTGATGCCAGAGACAAGATGAAAGAGATTAAATCTTCAAAAATGTTTAGTCTTGGCTTAGAAGCTAAGGTTTTTCAAAATGGTAAAAGAATAGCCAAAATTGATAGTGAGGGAGTTATTAGAGATTTAAGGAATCTTCAAGCTTACATAACTGGGATTTATCAAAGTTATGATCGCGATGTAAACGAAGGAAAAATCAGAGATGTAGCTACTGAGATGGAAACTACTTTTTTAGAATTAAAGGATAGAATAGAACCAATGGAACTGGCACATCAGCTAGTAGGAGTTCTGAATGACAAAACAGAAATACCCTCTTTTTATCCATTTGGAACGTTTGGTGGAAGTGCGTATGCAGAAGTTTGGAATATTCTTAAAGAAAAACATGGAGCAAATCCATTAGCAGAGTATGATTATTGAATTTCTTAAGTCCCTAATTTAATTTTACTTTGTGTTTAGAATTCTCAGTTTACTCGTCAAAGCGGTAAAAAATTAAGCTTAACATATAATTATCAATGAACAAACTCCCACAATCTTTAAAAACCTCCCTCACCCCTCCAGAACCCATGGCCAGCGCAAAGCTCCTCAACATAGCAGTGGGCGCATTGATTAAAGATAACCATATTCTTCTGATAAAGAGGAACAAGCCCCCTTTCGCAGGCCTCTGGTCCCTGCCCGGAGGGAAGATAGAGACGGGAGAGCAGATAGAGGGCTGCGCGGTGAGAGAGTTTGAAGAGGAGACAGGAATCAAGACTTCTTTCCGCGGCCTCAAGGGAATCGTAAATGAAGTCCTTTACCATGAAAAACAGATTGAAGGCCATTTCATAATCTTTGTCTGCGAGCTGGAGAAAAACAGAGGAGAGATAAAGGAATCAGATGAGGGAGAGCTGGAATGGTTTGACATAAAAAAGCTTGAAGAGAGCAAAAACACAATCACAGGCAGCGATCTTGAGATGATAAAGCAGATGATTCTAAGCAAAGGAAATGACCTCAATATCCACAGGTCAGTGATGAGAAAGGACGGGGAGAGCTATATGCTGGAGAGCTTCGGAAAATGAAAAGCATATATTTCGCCACAGGCAATAAGCATAAGTTCGCTGAAGTCAAGGAGATTTTCGACAGCTTCGGCATTGAGCTTGTGCAGTCTGATGTGAAGCCTGAGGAGGACAAGAGCAAGAGCATAC
>JAWOBY010000011.1:0-3837 GCA_046484055.1 Candidatus Woesearchaeota archaeon
AAGAGCACAAGCTATGAGACAACATTCCCCACAGTGTGCGAGAAGCTCTATAATGCAACAGGGATAAAGGTGGACGATGATCTGATGAAGAGGTTCCTTCCGTACTCATCATACCTGAATGTGGATGAGGTGGCTGATATCAACAAGACATGGAAGCAGGTGGCCGGCAAGGCCGGCGTTGATGTCAAGCAACTGAGGGATACTGTGCTCCCCCTTTCAGCAATATACTCTATAGGCGAACACACGAGAAGCCTCCTGTTCGCGCTCAGCGACGGCGCTCTCCCCTCTAATGTGGGCGGCGGCTACAATCTCAGGATGATACTGCGCAGGGCCCTGTCTTTCATAGACAAGTACGGCTGGAACATATACCTTCCTGATGTCGCTGCCTGGCACGCGGAATACCTCAAGCCATTGTTCCCGGAACTCTCAGAGAACCTTGAACAGGTAAAGACTGTACTCGATGTTGAGAAGAAGAAGTACGAGGCGACGAAGCAGAAGACAAACACAATAATCAAGGGGCTGATAAAGAACAAGGAGGATGTGGGTGAGAAGAAGCTACTTGAGATGTATGACAGCCAGGGGATAAGCCCTGAGATAATAAGAGAGGAAGCATTGAAACTGGGAAGGAAGATTGAAGTCCCGCAGGATTTCTATGCAAGGGTCGCTGAGCTTCATGAGAAGAGGGCGCAGGAGCATTCCACAAAGAAAGAAGACAGGCTGGACCTGAAGGGCGTTCCGGAGACAAAAGCCCTCTATTTTGATGATTACTGCTGCACAGAGTTTGATGCGAAGGTCCTGAGGATAACAGGGAACCATGTAATACTGGACAGGACAGCAGCATACCCCACAAGCGGGGGCCAGATGCATGATATAGGTATGCTGAACGGAGAGAGATTCGTTGATGTGTTCAAGCAGGGGAGTGTCATAGTGCATGTTATGGAGAAAGAGCCGGGCTTCAGTGAAGGGGACAGCGTGAAGGGAAACATCAATTTTGAGAGGAGGAAACAGCTCGCCCAGCATCACACCTCAACCCACATTGTCAATGTGGCCGCAAGAAGGGTGCTGGGGAAGCACATCAATCAGGCTGGAGCCAAGAAGACAGAGGACAAGGCGCACCTTGACATAACACACTATCAGAGCCTGACTGATGATGAAGTCAGGAGCATAGAGGAGGAGGCCAACAAGATAGTGAGGGAGGATCTTCCTGTCAGGACCTTCTTCCTTCCGAGGGATGATGCAGAGAAGAAGTATGGCATGGCCATATACCAGGGCGGCGCGGTGCCCGGCAACACAATAAGGATTGTTGAGATACCAGAGGTTGATGTGGAAGCGTGCGGAGGGACACATCTCAAAAGCACAGGAGAGTCAGGAGAGATCAGGATATTGAAATCAACCAAGATACAGGACGGCATAGTCAGGCTCACATTCACAGCAGGAAAGGCGGCGGAGAATGAGGAGAAGGAGGAGGCCTCCGCGCTGGAGGAGGCTGCAAAACTTCTCGGCTGCGAAGCGGAGCAGGTGCCTGCAAGGGCTGAAGAGCTCTTCAGCAAGTGGAAGAAAGCGGTGAAGAAAAAGAAGAAGCTTGAGAGCGGGAAGCTCGAATCGCAGGAAAGATTTGAGGGCAGCCCTTCAGAGATAATGGCCAGGACAGCAGAGGTCCTCAAGACCCAGCCCGAGCACGCCCTCAAGACAATAAGAAGGTTTCTGAAGGAGCTTGAGGAGGCATGAATTCCATTTAGGGGGCGTGATGCCCCGCGAGGCCCCGCCTACAGCGGGATAAAGCGCAATATTTATATACTCAGCCCGCCTACCCATATATAGTCTAGGGTCTCAAGGGGTTCAAAAATGGATTTTCTTACACAATCACAGAAGATAGTAAAGTGTGCAGTATGCGGCAAGGATTTCCTTACGCTTGCGGATCCTGCCGGCGATGATCTTCATTTCTGCTCCATGGAGTGCAGCGAGAGATTTGAGGAGAAGAAGGGATAGGCGGAACAGCAAACTTTATTTAACCCCTCTGGTTCTATGGCAGCATGAAGAAGCACATTGAAAAGAGGTACGAGACCCTCAAGCACAACAGGAACTTCGAGAAGCTGAATGTTGAATTCCTCATAGTGACGCTCGCCGAGAACATAGAGTATATCGTTCTCGTGCTGACAGCGCTGGGCCTTCTCGGAGTCATAAGCTTTGACCTCGATCCTTCACATTTCCCGCGGCTGGGGCTTGAGCAGCAGTGGGATTACATGAAATCGGTGAGCTACAATCCTTTCATAATATATGCCCATTTTGTCTGGGTTTTCTTTCTCATAACAAAGGGATTTGCTGTAGGGTTCTTAAATACGATAAAGTCAGCCTCATACACTGCGCTTGCGATACCGTTCTTCCTTGTCAATATCTGGCTGGCGTATTCAAAGCTGAAATATGGATATTCTGATAAGGCTTCAAGAAAGCATAATGTCTTCATTGAGATGCTCAGGAAGTATCTTTTCACCTCAAATCTCATAGAGCGATCGCTTTGGACCCTTTTCTTCATAGATCTGATGGTCTTCATAACCTCGCCTAGCAGGACAGAGATATATTTCCTTCTCGGCCTGTACGCGCTCATACTGAGCGTCAAGCTCGTTCCCGGCTTCTCAAGGATGGTGATCTCACTGTCAAAGAGGCTTGAGAAGACATTCATCCGCGACAGGTACGTGCAGATAGGCGTGGCCATAGTGGATATAGTCCTTGTCTACTTTGACAGCACAAGCCTCTTCACGCTGCTGGCCATGGTCATAACATACAACCTTGTCGCGCAGCTTGTGTTCAGGGCGCTGAAGGGAGCGAAGCCAGTACTCAAGGTGATGCATTATGCATTCAATCTTGGAATATTCATATTCTTCGGCAGCCTCATAGCGATATATCTCATATCCTATGGCGTTGTGCTTGTGGCCCAGTCGCCTGTGATCGCTGTGTATTATTACAAGAAAAAGAGATTCCTTCCGGCCTGGCTGATGGAGATAATAAACGCAGGCTTTATAGCTTTCTTCTGCTATAAGATATTCTTATGAACTGCATTAGAACTTTTTGAATGTTTTCCTGATTTGAATTTTGAATGTTTTCCTGATTTGGCTGTTCATTCATCACTTATTTTGTTTCTTCTCATCTTTTTTCTTTTGTTCCATCTTCTCCTCTTTCCTCTTCTGCTTGATCTCTTACTTTTTCTCCTGTTTCCTCTTTTCCTCTTTCTTCTCTTCCTTCTTTTCCTGCTTCTTCTCCTTCTCCATGTCCCTGTTTATCCTGGCCTGGCACTCATCACAGTAGTATCTCCTGTTGTCCCCTTTCTCAAGAAGCATCCTTCTCTTGCACAGCTTGCAGTATTTCACTATTCTGTATCCCGCCATTCTATTATTCCCCGATTTCCTCTTGGTTTTTATTGCTCAAATTCATTGCTCAAGATAACAGAAACGATCAGATAAGATATCAGATGATAGCATAAGATTAAAAATATATGCCATCAACACAATCCAAAAGTCCCTGATATATGCCATAGTGGGCCTTCTTTTTTAAATGCTTCTGTTGATAAAGGTATTGACCATCTGAGATTAACCCCTCTTTCTTTGTCCCTTAATGGTAACAAAAATAGAAAGATTTATAAAGGGGAATCTCATCTCGCCTGATCATGACAGGAAGAGAGAGGGATCTGGGGCGCAGGAAGTTCCTCAAAACTATGACAGGATGGGCCGGAGCAATGGCTTTACTTCCGCAAGTAAAATGCGCGGCCCCAAAAGACGAAGGCCTGGAGAAGAAAGGAGAGATATTATACAGGGATGCCTCAAAGGAATATGATCCGGATAG
>JAWOBY010000017.1:0-3556 GCA_046484055.1 Candidatus Woesearchaeota archaeon
TTCTGGCCGTCATGGTGCGCGTCAGGCCCCTGCACAAGCCTTCCGTTTGGAGTGGCGAACTCAACAGCCCATGTGTACTCTGCTCCTGCGAATTTCTCCTTCTCAGTCTTCTTTCCTGTTATGCCCGAGAGCGCGAGATAATCAGTGGAGATCTCCTCCCACAACGACACAATATCATCGATTTCCTTCTCAGCCTCCTCTCTTGTCGCAAAGGCAGTGTGCCCCTCGTTCCAGAGGAACTCCCTTGTCCTTATGAACGGGATGGGGTGCTTGAACTCCCACCTCACAACATTGTTCCACTGGTTGAGTTTTAGGGGAAGATCCCTCCATGACCTTATCCATCTTGAGTATGAGTCATACATTATGGTCTCGCTCGTGGGCCTTACAGCAAGCCTCTCCCCAAGCTTTGTGTCACCGCCGTAATCAACCCAGGCGACCTCAGGCGAGAACCCCTCAACATGTGTCGCCTCCTTCTTCAGCAGCGACTCAGGTATGAAAAGAGGGAAGTATGTATTCCTTATTCCCAGCTTCTTGAGCCTCTTGTCTGTCTCTTCTTTTATCCTCTCCCAGACTGAGTAGCAGTCAGGCCTGAATATGATGCAGCCCGACACAGCGGAATAATCTATGAGGCCTGATTTCAGCAGGACCTGCTGGTACCACTCAGAGAAATCCTCTGACTTGCTGGCTGTGATACCTATATTTTTTTCCTGTTTATCCTCATTCTTCTTTTTTTCTGCCATTATCACAGCTTATTGGATATCCTATTTAAATATTTTCCTGAACATAAGAGTGTGTTTTGGAGGATAATAAGTTAAATGCAGAACCGCGCGCGTTTTCCTTACTGTATCTCCTGCGGAGGATTATGTAATTTTCCTTTCCTTCCTTTTCCTCCGCCCTCTTTAGAGTTACAAACTGATGAAATCCCTCCCTCTTACCCCCTTTAACATGCTAAGAGCACAAACCCTGCTGACCTTAACGCAACTGAGCATATTATTGGGCGGGCTTATTGAAGGCAGAAGATGGAAGTTGTGCATGAACAAAAGAGAGAAACCTGCTGATGGTTGTGAATAAGGGTGGGAATAATCAGGAAAGACCTGTATAACCATTCACTAGCCTGCTCTCTGGTTGTGCATGAGGGCGGGAAGGACCGGGAAAAGCCCATGCAATCAAACTCTCACTTCAAGGGAGGGAAGAATCAAGAATCACTAATGAAACATCTCCCACAAGATATCCCCTCATATTCCAAAACTAATATATACCACCCCTGAATTATTACCTGCCATGCCTTTTGACATAAGCGAGATAAAGCCTGTGAGGAAGAGGCTCGGGCTGACCCAGAACGAGCTTGCAAGTATCGCCGGAGTCTCCCAAAGCCTTGTGGCAAAGATAGAGGCAGGCACACTGGACCCTACATATTCCAATGCCAAGAAGCTCTTCAATGCCATAGAGTCCTTCAGCAGGAAGAAGGAGACAAGCGTGGAGGAGATAATGACCAAAAGGCTGGTTTATGTGAGGCAGTCTGATTCTGCAAGGGACGCCATTAAGAAGATGAAGGCCCATGAGATATCCCAGATGCCTGTGATTGACGATGGAAAGCCTGTCGGCCTCATCTCAGAGGCCATACTGCTTGATGCAATGCTCAACAACGAGGACAGGATAGACAGGATAATGCAGGACTCCCCTCCTGTGCTGAGCACTGGCTCGTCAGTGAAGGCGGTTTCTGATCTCCTGAGGTACTGCCCCCTCGTCCTGATAGGGGAGAAAGGAAAGCTGAAAGGCATAGTGACAAAGTCTGATCTCCTCCGAAAGGTTTATAATAAGTGAAATTTGAGTGGGAACAGTTTATTTTATTTATTTTCACCTTCTGATTCCATGTCCTCTTTTCTTGCGAATATCTTAGGATACTCTCCCGATTCATCAATATAATCCTTATGCACCCCAGGAATAACAAAAGCCCCTGCCTCCTTACTAACATACTCAGAAGAAATTGCTCCAGCCCCATCAACCACACCATTCAAGCGCTGGAAGATGTGATTGTAAATAAACTTATTCTCCCTGTTCAACAGGCCACACACCTCATAAAAGAGGTATAACTCCGTCTTTAATTCAGCAGGCCACATGAAGCTTGGATCTCTGCCGTATGCTTTCTCATTGACTGTATGATGGTATGCCTCCTTAAAGGCTTTGAGGAATGAGTTAAAGTGCCAGGAGAATCCTTTATCACTCAGGTTTAAGTTTATCAGGCAGTCATGCGCATAATCTATAAAAGAGCCTCTTATAAGCTCTTTAAAGGATTCAGAAGCATCTTTAAAATATTTAGAATCCTTATCACTCAATTTCTTGACTTCTTTAACAAGCTGCTGCTCAGCTTTAATATCTTTCAGGTTCAAATCTATAATACTCTTGATATTGTCTTTTAAGTCTTTATCCTCTTGACTTGTTTCCTCGGCCTTCTCTAAATCTTTCCTCTGCTTCTCATACTTTTTCTCATCTACTAAGAGTTTATTATAAAGGCTGCTGAGGGCTTCTGTGAGGTATTGAAAGAATATATTTTGGAAGGTGTCCCACCTGATTTCATAATATGATGGGTTCCTGCCCCTGCGCTTGACCTCAATTAAGGGCTTATTAAGAGTATACCTTTTTAACAACACGCTATGAGGCCTCCTGTCTGCTGCTCCCTTCAAAGGGCTTAATTTATTGGAGAGTTTTGTATCATTTGGCTTTAATTTATCAACTAATCTCCTAAAACGCTTGAGCTTTGTGGGAGTGTTGTAGCCTGAAACTATCAGACAGAACAGTCTAAAGTAAATAGGGCTTTCCAGGATGTTCTGCTTGTAACCGTGTTTACCAGCTTCCATAAGGGGGAGTAAACACCCATACTATAAAAATGTTATGCTTCTGATAGTATTCTGCTAAGGCTTTCATATATGGGTTTTGTGAGGGAAGCCCCACACAAGCCTCCGTTTTTACCCCAAAACAGAATAAAGCTATTAAAGAAGTAATAAACCCCAGCTATCACAATGACCAAATTATTGATTGATTTGTCGGGAGTGTTGGATGAGCAGGTCTGCGAGCTGTCACAACGAAGAGGCGTGAGCAAAGCAGGCCTTGCGAGATGGGCGATTTCAAGGCTGGTGGAGGCTGAGAGCAATGGCACTGCCGAAATGGATTAACCAGCTGAAGGAGGTAGAAGAGGAGGTGGAGAATGATGGATTATGAGCCTGAAAAGCCTTTTGCTGTTGAGCGCGCAAAGGATTTACTCAATCTGCTAGACTTAAAAAGTTCTAATCTTAATGCGAAATATCTTTGCTTGATTGCAGAAAGATATTTCGGAGCTGGTGGTGGTGCAGAAGATGGACATGGAAAAACTACTAGATAGATCTGTAATATTGTTTTTAAACACAAACCTGCGTTTAGAAGGGCTTGTTGTAAGCGTGAGTGATGGTTTCTTAACCCTGCACGACCGGAGGAGCGGAAAAGAACATATTATTTCTTTTCAAACCCTTGACAGGATAGAGGTGAAAAATGAGCAGCACTGAATCTATTAAAGAGAAAT
>JAWOBY010000019.1:0-27300 GCA_046484055.1 Candidatus Woesearchaeota archaeon
CATGGTGCGCGTCAGGCCCCTGCACAAGCCTTCCGTTTGGAGTGGCGAACTCAACAGCCCATGTGTACTCTGCTCCTGCGAATTTCTCCTTCTCAGTCTTCTTTCCTGTTATGCCCGAGAGCGCGAGATAATCAGTGGAGATCTCCTCCCACAACGACACAATATCATCGATTTCCTTCTCAGCCTCCTCCATTGTCGCAAAGGCAGTGTGGCCCTCGTTCCAGAGGAACTCCCTTGTCCTTATGAACGGGATGGGGTGCTTGAACTCCCACCTCACAACATTGTTCCACTGGTTGAGTTTTAGGGGAAGATCCCTCCATGACCTTATCCATCTTGAGTATGAGTCATACATTATGGTCTCGCTCGTGGGCCTTACAGCAAGCCTTTCGCCCAGCTTTGTGTCACCGCCGTAATCAACCCAGGCCACCTCAGGCGAGAAACCCTCAACATGCGTCGCCTCCTTCTTCAGCAGCGACTCAGGTATAAAAAGAGGGAAGTATGTATTCCTTATCCCCAGATTCTTGAGCCTCTTGTCTGTCTCTTCTTTTATCCTCTCCCAGACTGAGTAGCAGTCAGGCCTGAATATGATGCACCCTGACACAGCGGAATAATCTATGAGGCCTGATTTCAGCAGGACCTGCTGGTACCATTCAGAGAAATCCTCTGATTTCCTCACAGTTATGCCTATCTCTTTCATGCTCTCTTTTGTATAGCTGTTATCATTTATATTTATGCCTTCTCCGCTCTGGGTCTTGTTGCTTCCTGCACCTTTTGCTGCTGGCGGTTTTTTGCTGGTCATGGTTTGCAGATTGAATATAATCTTTTTAAATCTTTCCCGATGTACTCATCCCCCTTTTCAAAAAGCCATAAACCCACCCAAAAGCTTTTTAAATACCTGCTTTTCCCATCTGGCCATGGCAAAATTAAGGAAAGCAGTCGCTTACAGGAGGATAGAAAGGCCCTACACCAGGCGTTCCAAATACAGGGAGAAATCCTTTGTTAAGGCCAAGCCCTCCATAAACATAGTGAGGTTTGACATGGGCAACCTCACGAGGAATTTCAGCTATTCAGTATATCTGATGGCGGACTCAGATGTGCAGATAAGGCACAATGCGCTTGAATCCGCCAGGCTCACTGCGGTCAGGCGCCTTCAACCAGGTGTCGGCAAGGCCAATTATCACATGAAGATGAGGGTGTACCCCCACCACATACTCAGGGAGAACCCGCTCGCTGCAGGAGCAGGAGCTGACAGGATGAGTACAGGGATGAAGCACTCATTCGGAAAAGTCATAGGCGCCGCAGCTCAGGTGAGGAAAGGCCAGCCCGTATTCCAGGTCGATGTTGAGAAAACAGGCATAAAGGCTGCTAAGAATGCCATGAGGAAAGCTTCCAACAAGCTTCCATGCGACTGCAGGATTATGGTCGAGGAGAAGACAGGCAAAGGGAAGGGGAAGGTAGTGGAAGGAGCTGCTGAGGCTGCTGAAGCATAATCTCCTGCTTTGATATCAATCTTCATTCAATTTTCTTGATGGATTATCCAATATTCTTAATAAGGGGTATCTTGATACAGACATATTCTTAAAGTGACAAGCAGGCATAAGCGGATCAGTCAGGATTGATTCCTTACCCTTCCCTCCCTCTCTCTGACCTGTCAATCAGATAAAGCACGGAATTGAGGGCTTTCTTTGCCTCTTTCTGGTCCGCGGTCCTGGCGAGAAGACCTCCTTTTCCATCATCTCCTCCGCCTCCATCATCCCCTCCATTGTTTCCGCTCATTGAGTCCATCATCACTGAAGCCACAGCCCTGAAATAATTCAGATCCTGCTTTGAATTAAGAGGGGGATAACTATCAACCTTTTCTGCGACATAGTTGAGCCTTTCGCCCAGACTGCCTCTTGAAGGCATGTGCGGAGTGGGGTTACCGAGCAGTACATCACCTATCTCCCTATACTTCTTGGTTTCAGGTTCCAATTCTGACAAAGGCTCAAGATCATACAGGTAGCTTCCCCTGTTGGGCTCTGCAGGGCTCTGCTCTCTCGTCCTGGCCATCAGATCTTCCACATGGCTTTTGCTGATATAATCAGGGGTTTTCTGCGCAGGGCTCTTGCCGCTCCCTTTGCGGGCCCCCTTATAAACGACCGTCTTCTGAGGTTGCTCCTGCCTCATCTCAGCAACCCTATCCATCTCCTCCTTGACCTCATCTATGCTCTTATAGCTCCTGTCAATCCCCAGATCTGCAGCGCGCTGTATGAGGGTGTTGTACTTCTGGTCCAGGGTTTTGATCTGCGATCTGAGCGAGAACGCTTTCTCGTTCCTGCCTTTCCCCACTGCCTTCTCAAGCTCATTGTTCATCAGGTGGTACTTCTCCTGAGCGCCGCTTATGTAAGAATCAATAACCTTTTCAATACTGTCATTGAGCTGTCCATTCCTCTCCTGGAAACCGCTGTCAGGATCATGATCAGATGCAGTGAAGAGCTCAGCGCTGTGATTGCTTACCCTGTCCCTTATCCTCTGGTAGAGACTGACTATGTCCAGAAGGCCCTCTATTATGGAGACAACGCCCATTATCCCTCCTATGACCTCCACGCCTGTCATGGTCTTGGGGTTCTTCTCCTGATGCTCGCCCATCCTCCTCTCAAGGTCATCCATCTCCCTGTTCAGGTGGCCGTATTCGACCTTTATCTCCCTTCCGTCAAGAATGGATTCAGCCGTTTCTATATCCTCCTGAGTGAGGCCGTCTATACTGCCTCCAATCTTTTTTGCCTCTTCTTCAACATACTCCAATGCCTTTTTCCGCTTCTCCAGGAGATTGGGGGCCTCCGGACCGTCGCTTCTGAAACCGCTTCTCACATACTGCATCTTGGACCTAAGGTCATTGATGTAATCATCCGCCTTATCCTTTTTCTCCTGAAGGAGATCAGCCAGGCTGCGGGAGCTGTCCGCTTCCTCCTCGATGCCAAGGATACTGAATTTTTCAGAAAGCTCTTTGGCCTGGCCGATTCTCTCCTCTATGGCAGGGAGGCTGTCTATGATATCATAGACTGAATCCATCTCAGGGAGATCCTCTGTCTTCTGTTTCTCTTTTTTTAGGAGTTCTTTGGCTTCCTTTGTCTTGGATTCCAGCAATCTCTGAAATTTATCATTTTTTGAATGATATTCTCCCAAACATTTTTTGAGGTAAGGTTTATCCCAATTCACTTTGCTGAAATATCCCTCTCCTCTTCTTTCTATGCTTTCATTGAGATTTTTCAGATATTCATCTGACATCAGTTCTGAAGGGTCATCTGATACTGATATTATTTCAGCTTGTTTTTCCACCCATTGAATCACCTTTCTGATTTCATTCTTTTGTCTTGTAATATTCCAAAAATCCTTTTGATGGTCCTTGAGGTCATCGCGGAAGTTTCTTATCATCTCCTTTGTTTTATCATCACTTATGTGTTCATTGGGGGTAATAACAGGCACATGACTATATCTTCTTACAGCAGATTCATATCTCTTTTCTATTTCTGTTATGTTTTTCTCAAAACGTTTGAGGCTTTTCTTGTCTTCTATTTCTGCGGATTGGTAATCCTCTGAGAGACTTTCAATAGAACTGCAGATATCATCTGTCTCTTTTATGAAGCCGGTGTAATCTATTATATGCCTGCTCACTCCCTCTGTGCCGATTGTTTCCTCCAATCTTATGAATTCCCTGCCTATCTCTTCTATCCTCCTCCTACATTTATCCTTATCTTTTGAGAATAGTGAGGAGTATTTCTTGCATAGCTCATTGAATTCCCTGTTCATTTTTTCCTTTTCATCGTCAAGCTTTGATTGATAAAATGAAAAGAGCTCTTCAGCTTCTGTGAATCCGGGAAGTATATTCGGATCTGTAACAGCTTCTTTCATGAGATCCTTTGCTGAGAAATACTGTCCAAGACTTTCAGATTTTAACATTGCAAGTTCATTGAGGGATTCGGCATCTTCAATCCTGGCTATGAGGTTATCTAAAACGCAGTCCCCACTATTTCTCTCCAATGCACTAAGCGCGTCATTGGCTTCGTTATATACGATTGTGGTTTTTTCTTCAAGCATCTTATCGACCATTTTTGTGAACAATATCCAATAATCAGTCCTGTTTGATATACTCAGTCAATATTCCTTTATAAAGGTTTTTTGAGTCTAAAAATCATTTCTAACTTCGATATGCTTGTAGGATGCTGAGGGCACATCATACACTTTTATTTCTTCCCCTTTCACCTGTTTTCCTATCCATCTGTCAGCGACAGAAGGGAGCTGCTCTTTCATCTTGCTGACACCCTGCTGCCAGAAACCCTTCCAGTCAAACTCAGGCCTTTCCACGCTTTGGCCGCTAAGCTCTTCGAGGGTATCGCAAAACTCTTCAAAATAGAGGGTTTTAACAAGGTAATGGTCCTCAAAATCAAGAACCATCACATCATCTGTGAAGATTCTGTTCTTGTGATGGAATTTCGCGGATGAATCAAGGAGGCCATAATAATGATCCACAAATCCTATTGATTTAGGGAGTGCAGGCATATACTCGTTGAGAGCCACTGAGAAAGGATCAAAAAATCTTATCTCAGGCATATTCAGGCAGTCCTTTATATGCTTCTTTATGCTGTATATTTGTTCTTCATTAAGGCAGTCGCCTTTATTCAATGTGCATCTCTCTTTCGCCTTATAATTCATGACTTCTTCTACATGTTCGTCTGAAACATCAGTCATGAGCCTGATGAACCTCCTTGATGTTTCAGGATCCTTCTTAAAACTGTTTTCCAGCGCAAGTGTGTATATAATTGTTTTGCCTTCCTGTATCTTGTATTTTTCCACTTCTCCAGGATGTTTTGTGACTATTCTTGATGATGCCTTGCCTTCTGTGAGGTCCTTCACCATTTCTATTATGCTTGTAGCCTTGTTCTTTTGTCTCTCCATCACTTTCTGGATCTCAGGTATGTAGATGAACCTGCATTTATTTATGTTCTTTGAATCATGGAACGCTGCCTGCTCAGAAGCCAGCCCAAGAGTGTACACTTGTTCCTCCGGAATCAGTCCAGTGAGCGCTTCCATAAGGTATGTCTTTCCGCTTCCGCTGTTACCCTCGATTCCAAAAGACAGGTTGTTTATAGCGCATAATGTCTGAAGTATGCTGTTCTTCTCTTCGCCTATCACTCTGTTGTGCTTGTGATATTTCAGCAAGTCCTCTATGCTTACCTGTACCGAGGCCTTCTCAACAATATGCATGTTGCCCATGGGCCTTTTCCTATCCGCAGTTTGTTCTGTGCGGTGGTGGTCCTCGCAGATTTCTTCTTTGCCCTCGCCTGTACTAATTCTGCTTTCGATACCTTCATCTTCCGGCTCAGCTCTTTCCTTAACAATTTTCAAAGGGGGCCTGCATTTACTTCTGGTGTCTGAAGGAGCGCTTATATCAACTCCGAATTCATAGAGGAGGTCCGCAAGTATATTCTTTGCTTCCTCACTGCTGTAATCATCCATCCTTATTGTCATTTTCATTCATTCTAATTTCCGCGGTGCTTGAATCAATGCTTAACTGCCATAATTGCTGGGCATCATTTTATAATCATCAAGCGCTGCCTTGAAATGCTTGGTTTCTATGAACTCAGTGCCGTCTTCCTCAGAATAGAGCCCGGCCTCGTTACATATATGGTAGAGCGCCCTGAAATTGGCTTTATCAGTAGATTCAGCAATCTTCCCGAGGTCAACGTCGTTTACCTTCATCTTTTTCGTGATTGCTTCAATCCCTTTAAGCCTAGCTTCCCTGTTGGGAAGGTCAAACTCAAGATGATACTTTTCTGGAATCCTGTCGCAGATTGCCTCATCAAGCTTTTCATACATGTTTGTGGCGAATATTACCTTTACAGAGTCAAGAGGTTTGAAGCCGTCCATAAGTGTCAGCATCTGGTCAACCACATCCGCTGTGTATTTCCCTTCAGGAGAGTCCCTCTGCTTTATGCAGGCATCCACCTCATCGATAAAGATTATGCTTGGAGCGAGTTTTTGGGCGTCTTCAAAAAGGTCCCTCACCATCATTGCACCTTCTCCCAAATACTTGTTCACCAGCTCCGAGCCCGAGAGATACAAGAATTCCATTCCTTCTTCATTTGCCAGAGCCTTGGCTATGTATGTCTTTCCTGTGCCAGGAGGACCATAAAATATCAGGCCTTTAGGAGGATTCACACCTTTCTCCTTCAGGCTGTCTTTTCTCTCTATCGGCAGTCTCAATACCCTGTGGATCATCTTTTTCTGGCTTTCCAGGCCCCCTACGTCATCAAAAGTCACATCAGGAAGATTCCTTTCCAGGAACCTGTAATCTTCTTTAGACCTGCCAGCCTGCAATCCTCTAATATTCTCCTCCTCTATCTTTTGGACTTTGCTCTCTATCTTTTCAAATCCGCTGTATTCTCTTAAGCTGTCAGGAAACGTGAGTGAGATTCCTTTTATCTCTTCTTCAAATGCGGTGCTGTTCTTGATGGTGTCCTTTATGTCTATTGAATGCAGGGCGAGCCATTCAAAATAGCTGAATGTCACTTCAGGGATCATGTTCGGGTTGATGTTTGCTACTGCTTTACTATAATGGCTGAGAAGGTCACCTATCACAAGTCGTTCTCTCAAAGATGGGTCTTTCTCGCTCTTTTTAAGGTTGAGCTGTTCACTGAAAAGAGCTTTTGCATCCCTTGTCTTCTCAAACTCCCCAGACCTCATCATGAGCTCCAGGCCTTCCCTCGCTGCTATATGGATCGCATAACTGTCAAGAAGAATCTCCCCTTTGGAATAGCCTACAGAACCCATCACCTCAATTTCTTTAAGTGACCTCTTTACAGCTTTGTAAGCCCCCATAAAATAGGCGAGGGATTTTCTTATCGACTCGTGGTTCCTATTCTTCTCTATATCATCATCAACTATAGACCTTTTTATATGCGAATAGCTCTCTTTTATGCAGTCCTCCAGCCTTGCTTTATCTATCTCCATCATACCACCTGTGTGTCAATCTTTGTGTAGGCCGAAAAAGAAAATAAAAAATAAAATTCAGGCTGACTTGTAGTCGGGCTTTGAAAAGATCTTGTCAAGGCTCTTGTAAGCTTCCTGGACAGTCTCATTGGAACGCTTCTGTTTTCTCTCCTCAAGCTGCTGAAGGGTTTCGTTGACGTAGTCAGTGTCTAGACCTTTCAGATGCCTTTCATTTTTCAGCTGTTCGTTGGCTATCTCGATGGATTTCCTGTCCACATCTTTCAATTTTCCATCCTCTTCTCTCAGTCCGCTCATCTCTTTCCTTCCCTCAGCGACACCCTTTGCAGTAGCGCCTTTCTTTCTGTCTTCCACGACACTTCTCAGGTTCTTTAAGTGGCTTTTGTAAGCACTAAGCGTCACTTGGTGCTCTGTTCTTGACCAGTTTGTCCCACTGTAACGGGCTTTTCTTCTTGCATAGATTCCTGCATTTGTCTGGACGTCCTGCGCTATGCTATCTCTCATCTCGTACATCTTCTCAAGGTCTTCAGCGACTTTCATCCTTCTTGTGTAAATATTCTCTGCTTCTGCCTTTTTCCCTTCGCCGATATACCTGCTTTCCTCTTCATCCATCTCCTCAAGTTTCTTCTCTGTCTTCTGCACTGCAAGATCATATATCCCCAATTCAAATTTCTGGTTCATTAAGGTGTGCTCCAGATTGTTGAGCTCGTTCTTGTATGAAACCTCTGTAGCTTTTGCATCCTTAACTCTTTTTTCATATTGTTTGCACTTTTCCTCAAGAAGGGTGACTTTCCTATCTTTTGCCCTGTTTTTAGCCCTCTCATCAAATATTTTCTCATATCTCTTACCAAGTTTCTCGCTCACTTCCCTGCACACACTTAATATCGCTTTCTCAAGAGGCCTGTAGAATTCTTTTGTGTTCCCTTTTGTAAACACTTTGTCCATCTCATCTTCAATCTCTTTGTACTTGTTCTCTATGTTTTCAGCGATTTTGACATCGTCCTGTGCTCTTTGTTCCTCCAAATCATCCTTGTTTAGTTCCTTGAACTTTTCATCATCAGGCACGCTTTCACTCACAGCTTCTCTCGCTTCCTCAGACTGGAACTTCCTTTCCAGTATCTCATTCTTGTCCTTCTCGTAAGGACTGAAAGAAGGAGCATAATTAGATTTTTCGTCTTTTTCCTGATTGCTCGCTTGTTCAGATTCTCCTTTGATTGTCTGTGTCAGTCCGTTTTCTCCTACAGTCCCATTATCTGATCCTTCTTCCTGCATTTCCATTTTAGACCTCCCCACTCATGTGGAACATTTGTTTTCATCTGTTTTTCAGCATAGCATTTTCACAGAGCTTCAGATAGGCCCTGTGATATCTGCTATATAATCCCCTTCATCCTGTCATTCCCGGAAACTCCGGCTCACTGCATCCGGCCCTGGTTGCTTTTAGTAAGGGCCGGGCCTCTGCAGTGCCTGTAATCATTACCAGTCACATGCTGTTTTTTCTATAAATACTTTTGTTGTAGTCGCATAGACGGCATATATCATGCTAAAAAATTTCGCCAGGGATTTTTTAGGAGGGTCTGAAACCCCTCCTTTTAAGGCGAAATTTTTTGCATCCTAAAAATCGGTCTGTCAATGTAGGTGTCCGTTCAAACGCCGCACTTTAGTGCGGCGTAGGACACCTGCGACCGATTTTTTTGATCATCAGCATTATTTCATCCAGCCTCATTTCAGCCCGGCCATGTACTTCTCCTTCGCTTTTGTCTCAGGCAGGGCTGCCACTGCTTCCCTGGCCACTGCCCTGTCTCCCTGGTAATCCCTGCTGTCAAAGACCTTCTTCGCGAACCTGACTATGTCCTTGGCCTCGTCCTCTATCCAGGCCCTGTGGTTCCTGTAGTCGCATCTGAGATATTCGCCGAGGAAATCCCGGGTCATGCCCTCGAGCTCATGGAATGTGCTTATCATCCTTTCAGGATCTTTCTCAGGTTTGATATTGTTCCACATCCTGTGTATTGAGGTGTGGAATTCATGCTTGAGGGCCTGTCTGAGATCCATGTAGGCGCCGAGCACCTTATACACATCGTCGTTTATCCCTTTCCTGCCTTTCTTTCCTGTATTGACGGACCCGTCCTTCTCAAGATAATTGGGAGGGGGGCTTTTCAGTATGACCTGGGGGTCGTACAGCGCCCTGCCTTCTTTCGCTTCTGACGAGATGAGGCCGTATTGCAGCTCTGCATTGACATGGACATTCTCCTGGGCTGCCATGGTTGAGTTGTATGCGAAATCTATCAGCTCTGTGAGTTCTGCTTTGGGCTCAGGTGTCATGCCCCTGTTCCTGTCCCTCTGTATCGCTTCCTGCATCAGGTCCTCTCCGCTGCCTGCGAGGGAGAAATTGTCCGGGCCGGGCATTATCTCTGTGCTTATCTTTGTCTTGCTCTTGAACTCGTACAGTCTGGGCTTCCTGCCTTCAAGCCCTGCTATGTATATAGTGAAATCCTCTTTTACCGGATTGTCCTCCCCTTCCCTTCTTATGAGCTCATCCACAAGCCTGTCCGCCAGATCCTTCGGACCTGATTTCTTCCCCCAGTTTGCCTGCTGCAGGAGGCTTATGTATCCCAGCACATAATCCGAGTCCCCGACCCCTGATACGAGGCTGTTGTTTATACTGAATATCTTCTGGGTCCTCTCGTTCTTCTCCCCTGTTTTTTCTGAGTAGCTGAGGCTGTCCGATATTATGGCCGCTGCCCTGTCCGAGATGCACGCGCATATGTTTGACATCTTCTTCCCCTCACACTATTCGTTCAGCTCCGCTGCTGCAGTAGATGGTTCCGGCGCAGCTGCCTGAATCCTCAGCCAGCCGGGCTATACTGTACCGGCCTGCATTTTCCTGCCCCCTGCTTCCGCCCGTCTTCAGCGAGGCGATATCAGGCTTTGAGCCCAGCGCGCTGCCGATGAGTTTGGCAGTGTCTTTCCTCAGGCCGTCTTTCCTGGACAGCAGCTTGTCTATGCTCTCGCCTTTCCTGCCGTAAAGGATCTCCTCGAAAGCTTCTGTGTAGCGCTGCCTGACGCAGTATCTCTCATTGAGCACGCCTGAGAGATTGCCGAACAGCTCGTCGTTCCTGCTTCTGTAATCCCCGTTTCCTGAAGGGCTTTTCGGCTTCTGCTCTATGACGACATCAGGGTGGTATAATGCTGCCATGCTCCTGCTGTCTGTGAATCCGAACTGGAATCTCATATTCACTCCCGGGCTCTCAGGGGCTTCCATCCCTGTGTCGTAGAGGAAGCTGAGTATGCTGTCAAGCTCAGTGTGTATCAAGGGGTTAATCCCGTTCTTCATGTCCCTCTTCAATGCCTCTATCACAGACGGCGCTCCGCTTCCGTCAAAGAGATAGGTTCCAACATCATATATCCCAGGATCATCCGAGAGGACGACAGCGTATATCCTGAAGGGGTTCTGCATGTCATCGGATGATTCTGCGGATAATTCTGATGAACTTTTGGATGGTCTGTTGTAGAATCTTTTGCCGGCTCTGCTGTTTGTTCTTCTGCTGTTCGCTCCGCTTCCCGCGCTCTCTTTCCCGCCGCCTTCAATGCCTGAGATGTGCAGGTGTGTCCTCGCCCATGGCTGGCTGAAATCGAATGTCTTCATTCCTATGTCAAGAGCGCGTTTTGCGAGCTCTTCAGGCGGCATGTCCTTGTCTCCGATCAGGCTTTCAAGCCCTTTCGCGGTCTCTTTTATCGCCAGCGCGAGGCCTGTGCCCGTGTAGATGTTCCCTCCTATTGTGTAGAGCTTCTGGCAGTGATCGTCCTTCTCGTCGCCTGCAGTGGCCTGGCTGTCTGTTATGGCCGCGAGGCCTTTGCCTGATGAGTAGAGCCCTATGTATGTCATGATTGTTTCCTTCTGTTTTTGGTTATCGCCTTATACTTTTCATTCTTTTACTGCCATTGCCTCTTTGTTATGGCCTCTTATGCACTCATTCCCGCGGATCAGACGCTCCTGTATGATGGCTGGTAGTCTGCTCCGGATAGTTTTATGTTATTGATTCTCTTCTCAAGCGATGTTTTCTGCCTGCCGTTCGCTTTCCTGTCCATTGCGAGAAGGATCGGCCTGTGGCAGACATACAATCCCTTTTCGCGATCCATCATCTTCATCTCCTTCCTGCTCAGCTCTTTATTGGTGAAGAGTATCCCCTCGTCAGCTCCGGCAAACTTCGTGTTGGTCGCCAGCTGTTCGAGCGCTGCTCCGGCATCCATCCTGTTGTTCATCCCTGAGTATTTGCATTCACCCACGACGAGCCTTTTCTTTCTCCATATCCCATTGCGGTACTCATAATCTATGTCAATCTGGTGCTTCTCACCGCTTCCGTTCCTGTATATCAGGTTCCTTTCGGCCCTATAGCCCAAATCCCTGAGCAGTTGGGTTACGAATTTCTCGAACCTGTATCCTGCGTCAAGGGTTGACATCCTGAATCATCACCATGAATCATCACCAATCATCCATCATCCGGTATGTTTGGCATATCCTGCTCCGGCCGGTATTTGGATGCTGCTGTAACATGTTGTGTCATGGTAAGGCATCCTGTCCATCGTGAAGGTTCCAATCATGGAGGGGCCGTCCCTGCTCCCTGCTTTCAGGCCTGTTTCTGTTCTCACAGGCATTTCGAGGCGCGTCTCCAGGCCGGGTTCGATGATAATCTTTTCACTCTTTTTTCCAGGATCCTTATCTTTCGCATCCTGCTCCCTCATGCAGTTCCCGCAGGAATCAGCCATGTATATCATTCCGCAGGCCATCAGCGCGTATGTTATGCCTTTCTTCAGCGTGTCCATTCCCTTTCTTTTGCCGCTTCCTGACATCATGCTTTTGAAGTACTTGTCATTTCTCCTGTCTGATCGCCACATTTTGGCATCTCCTTTATCCTTTTATCCTCATCTGTTCTCTTATCCCTCTTTGATTCTCTGATTGATCCTCTCATCTATCATCTCATTTGTATGATTCTTTCCTGTACTCGAGCTCTATCTTCCCGATCTCTTTCTCTGCTTTTATGAATCCGGTGAATTTCTCATAATCATCTATCTTGTTGAAGGCGGGATCCCCTGCTCTCTGCGGGCTGAGCTTCCTGAAAAGCATCTCCTTCCTCCTTTCTCCCATGCTGCTGAAAGCTTCGGTTCCACTGGCATAATCAGCCAGCCTTTTGCACATTGAGAGCAGATTGTTCTCCAGGCCTTCAAGCGCTTCCCATCCACTGAAATTGATCTCGTTTCTCATCACTGAGAGGTATTCGCTCCTTCCCAAGTCCCTTTTTCCTTTCTCTTTCATTCTGCTGCAGACAGCATCCTCGAGCCGGCCGTATATCCTGTTCTCTTTCTCTTCCGCTTTACCATAGGCGCTGTATATGTCCTTGACCATCCCTATTATGTCTTCTCTCTCGCCGCTGCTGAGATCAGTCTCTGCCTTCAGCATCGCCTCGATCTGGCGGGGGGCCATATTGGGCTGGTCCTTCCTGAACAGCTCATCAGTATCCTTTTTGTAGGGCGGCTTGTAGCCTTTGATCCCGTCAGGATTCTCCTGCAGGAGATCGAATACAGCATCTGAGCGGAGTGTTGATTCATAATCAGCTATGCATTCTCTCGCTTTCTTCCTCCTGCCAAAGCAGGCTGAAGCTTTTGCAGACCCGCAGCCATAGGGAGATAGGACTGTCGCGCCTGCTGTTGCGCCGGCAAGCGCGATTCCGAGCGAGCGGAGGAATGCTCTCCTTCCATCAGTGTTCATGTCATCCGTACTAAGGTTATCCATGCTCATTGTGCATCTCCTTCCTTTTTCTCCTGCGCATCGCTTTCTCTCATGTTCCCTTATCCTTCACATCTATTGATATTTTCTTTTGGCGCTTCCGGTGCTTCCGTAAATCGGGGAAGGCGCTGATTCCTCAGGCGGGCCGTAAATTGTGTTGCCCTGCCCGGCAGTACTGTTCCCTGCTTTTTCCAGTGCCGGAATCTCTCCTGTGCTCCCCTCTTTTATCCCGGGTCCCATTGAGTTTATCTTTGAGTCAATGGTTATCTGTTCAGTCGTTATCTGTTCAGACCCTCTGCTCTTTCCCGCATTATTTTCCCCTTTCATGATGCCTGTCCCTGCGCATGAATGCGCTATGTACATCATTCCAGCCCCTATAAGCGTGTATTTCACCGCTGTTTTTACGATTCCCATTCTGCCCTCCAATTGCATTTCAGCCTTACGGCTATTTCTGTTCATATTCTGTTCACAGATCAAAGATCAATCTTTGTGCGGATTTTTTTGTGCTTTTACTGTGCTGTCATCCGCTTATTTGACCAGTTTGTCCCATGCTCCTTTCGCCTTGTCCGCTCCGTACTTTGCGGCTCCGGAGGGATTATCGATGACCGAGCCTGCCGCTGCGTCAAGCAGGTCCTTCTGTTCGCCCAGCACCGGCTGGCTGTCTGAGACTCTCAGGGCATAGGATTTTGAGCCTGTCCTTATCTCAGCGCATGCTCCTCCATACCTGTCCTCATCTGCGGTGATGCCGAACTGTAGCTCTCCCGGGTTGAAGCAGCCGGGACCCACATTCACTCCCTGTTCCTGAAGTCCTTTGAGCTGTATGTGGTACATGTCCTGCTGTGCATTTCCTGCCATTTTCACGTAATCCTCAGGGTTCTCTGACATCTTTGATGTCGCTCTCTCTATCATGTATCCTGTATCATTCAGCTTTTCGTTCTTGCCCTGTACAATCTCAGTCATCATGTCGTCTTTTGCATTGAGATTCTTCTGGCATTCCTTCTCAAGGTCGCTCATCTTGTGCGCTGAGACCCATGCGTTAATGCCGAAGCCCAGCGCCCCCCCCAACAGTACATATCCTATCTTGCTTGCTCTTGATGTCTTATACATCTTTATCCCTCCATTCGGTTTTTTCTGATCCTTTCCTTTTTGTCTTTCTTTACTGGCTCTTTTTTGTTTCAGCCTGGACTAAGATATTTAATAGCTCATGTAGGTCTCGAATGCGTCCATCTCGTTTATTATCACATCTTCAAGGACGTTCTTGAGGCCGCCTAATTTCTCATACATTGATTTGCGGTTGCCGCAGAGTGCGGAATCCCTGCATTCCTTCCCGAGTTTTTCCTCAATCCTGTCCCTATACTCTCCCACGACTGCATCAACCATCCTCTTCGCTGTATCTTTCTTGCCTTCATCGCTGAGCTGGGGCAGCATGGCCATTATTGTCTTGTCCCTCTTGCCCTCATCATCTATAAGGGAGACAGCATATACAGAGAACTGGCTCTTGTGCTCGTCTTCTGTGGTCTTGTAGACCTCCCTCAGAATCCTTATCTTGCCCTTTTCGGTCGTGTCCTCGACTGCATAATCCAGTGTTTCAGCGAAGACCCTGCGTTCAGGCAGCTGCTCGTCGATAGCATCCCTTAGATAGACCAGGCCTTCATCCTTTATCCTGCCTTCCCTTACGCTTTCCATGGTGGCTTCAGCAGAATTTGAGGCCACTTCCTTTGATGATGCCGCTTTCATTGACAGCCCATAGAGATTGTCTATCTTTTCCTGCTCTATGCCGCATTTGTCATTCTTGCCGCAGTCCTTCATGATCTCTTCTGCGTGGCTGATTATGTCCTCCTTTGAGGCGTAGAAGACTTCATCATCTTTCGGCTCCATGCCCTTCTGCAGCCAGTTTATCATGCCCCTTTTGGTGTCATTGTATGAACTGCTGAATGTGTTGATTGTCTCGTCTATTGTTCCGCCTGCGTAATATGATATTGTGTCCATGTACTTCCCGCCCAGGGCGAACGCGCCCACGCACGCGCCTATGACTGCAATATTCTTCAGCCTGCTCCCCCTTTTTCCCGGGCTTCCGTCTGAGCTGTTGCCGCCGTCGTTTCCGTCTCCTCCTCCGGTGTTATAACTTCCTGCTCCATCACTGCCTGATCCGCCACTGCCAGCCCCCTGGTCATAACTGCTGCTGCGGCTGACTCTTTCCTTGTTGTTTATTTCCTTGTTCCTGCCCTGACTGTTCTTATCGTTTCCCTTATCATTTTCCTTATCCTTTTTCTCTTCATCAAAAACGCTCGTGAGGTTTATGTTTGTGAGTTCATCGCCCTCCTCTTGTTCCTTATGCCCCCCACTATTTCCTTTATTCTTTTCATCCATTCTAAACACCCTTGTTTTTATGATTCTTTTATTGTCCCATCTTGTTGTCTCATGATGGTCTCATACATCATCCGCCCTGGCTTTTGCCTGTGCCGGGCTTTTTTGTACCTATTGCATCGCCTTTTGCATCGCTTTTTGCCTGATGCGCGGCTCCTGAGATGAAATTCTCTCTCACCACCTCCTCAGAGACGAAGTGCATGCTCTTCTCTTCAGCGCCGCATCCCTCGAGTTCCTGCAAAAAGTCCTCCAGTTCCGCCATGTGCATGAATATGCAGTCAGCAAGGTAGCTTCCCCTGTCGTTGAGCCTGAAGACCGAGTTCATGTGGCGGTTGTCTTCTGCCATACTCCTGAACTTTTCCTCGTCTCTCACTTTCGCGAACAGCATTAGCCTTATGTTATAGCCGAGCTTCTGGAAGTCTATGATGCATGTGCTCTTCTTTATCAGTCCCTGCTCATATCTCCTTACCTTGTCATACACTGTGCTTATGGGGATTCTGGCTTCCCTGGCCACCTCAACAAGGGATTTGCGTGCGTTGTTCCTCAAATGGGATAGTATGATCAGTTCATTATCATCCATTCTTTCCTCCCTCTCTTTTTTCTCCTCTTCCTGCTGTTCTTCCGGCTGTTTATTCAGTTCGGGACCTTTGCTTGGGATTTTTCCTTGTATCGCTTGGAATCATTACACTACATAAGCTGTTTTTTCTATAAATACTTTTGTTGTAGCGGAGCAGACAACGCATTCCAGAGAGTGGCCTGGGGAATCCTTTCATCTCCTCCTTCTTGCAGATGAAGGCCATCATCCGCAATGAAAACCGAATTCCTTTCAGGGTGCATCTGGGAGGGGAGTGCTGTGTCTGGGCTTCTGCCGGATCAGGTGTCAAAGTTTCTGTCTGCTTGGGTTTTTGGGCTTCTGCCGGATTCTGGATGCCTGTCCTTTTCGGCCTGCTCAAATTTTCCGCCTGCTCAAGAATCCCTCCTGCGCCTGGCCGGACGCACTTAAACCGGCATCATCCTGGTTATGCCCTCTTCCAATCCTCTTTCAGAAACATTTTTAAACGAAACATGTTATTGTAAGGCCATGAAAAAGCTCCTCAGGCCTGGGATAAAGCTGAAGAGATGGGTCCTCATGTTCTTTGCAGGAATACTGAGCTTTCTGCTCTTCCTGCTAATAGCGTTCGGGGATGAGTTCGCAGCATTCATCTCTCTTGTGAACAGGCAGCTTAACACTGTCTTCAGCCTGCCTCTTTCCGGCATATATCCCAAGCTTGTGATTGAGATCATCCTTCTTCTGGCGGGTATCATCTTTCTGGTGCTAAGCATGAAACATCTTCTTGGTATCCTGGTGAATGCTCTGCTTCCTGACAAGAAGGGCAGGATAGCGAGCCTCATATACAGGCATGTGGAGAGGGAGAACGCTCCGAAGATTGTTGTCATAGGCGGCGGCACGGGACTTAACAGCATGCTGAGGGGGCTGAAGGAATTCACCAACAACATAACAGCTATTGTCTCTGTCTCAGATGAGGGAGGCAGCTCAAAGAAGCTGAGGTATGAGTACGGCGTGCTTCCGCCCGGTGATATAAGGAACTGTATAGTCGCATTGTCTGATTCAGGACCTCTCATGGCCAAGCTCATGGAGTATAGGTTCAGCAAGGGGAAGGGGCTTGAGGGACACAGCTTCGGAAACCTTCTGATAACCGCATTGTCAAAGATAACAGGCAGCTTTGAGAAGGCTGTGCTTGAGGCAGGCAAGATATTCGCGATAAGAGGCAGGGTACTGCCTGTTACGCTGCAGCAGACGAGCCTCTGCGCTGAGCTTGAGAACGGGAAGAGGATACAGAAAGAGCCTGAGGTTGAGGAGCATAAGACAAAATATAAATCAGAGATAAAGAGGCTTTACCTCAAGCCCGCCAATGTGAAAGCTTACCCCCAGAGTGTTGATGCGATAAAAAAAGCAGACATAATAATCCTCGGGCCCGGCTCGTTATACACATCAATACTGCCCAACCTTCTTGTTAAGGAGATCAGGGAGGCTGTCAGGAAGTCAAAGGCAGCCAAGGCATACATCTGCAACGTGATGACCCAGCCCGGAGAGACAGATGATTACAAGGCTTCAGACCATCTGAAAAGGGTTGTTGAATACCTCGGTGAAGGAGCCCTTGATCATATGATAGTGAACAGCAGGAAGGCCGGAGAGGGCCTTTACCGCAGGTACAGGAAGGAGGGTGCCAAGAGGGTGAAGATTGACGAGGATGTGATTGAGGGATTTGGTGTTGAGCTTGTCAAGACAGATCTCCTTTCCCAGAAAAATCTTCTTAGGCATGATCCCAGGAAGCTCGCTAAGGCTGTTCTGAGGCTTGTTTAGGCATTCATCTTCTATGGCTGATATTCTGCTTCCACAAGGTTTCTGGAACCTGTTCTGCCAATCTCCTTCTTTATTAACCACTGTTCAATGGTTAAAACCGAAAGCTTTTTATATGGGGAACATATCATCCCATATAATGCAGTAGATGGAGGGGACGTTCTCAAGGGGTTGTGAGGGGTAGAATAAGCTAGAACCTAAAAGCTAGAACCTAAAATGGACTCCAAAGACAATAACGGAAAAGGAGAGGGGAGCGGGGAATTTCCTGAGAGCAGGATTCCAGCAGAGGGTACTCTGGAGAGGGGTGGCACCAGAGATGACACCCTGGACAGGGACCCGTTCGGACCATGGGCATTGGAGGAAGACAGCGGTTCTGAGGGGGCCGCCCCAAATAGCGAGGAGATGATAAGCCCTGAGTTTGAGGAGAGGCTCACAGAGATATCTTTCAGGCAGAATGATGCAGAGAAAGGCATGAACTATACAGCAAACGGCGGGCTCTACCTCCATGTGAACGGGACAGAGAACATACTTACAGGGATACACACGAAAAGGGATGAGCTGAATCTCATACATTTTCTCAGGATGTGGAGGCTCTCCCAGACAGATGACCCTTCCGCAGGGCTCAACAGGGAGACCAGCGAGAGCGAATCCATGTTCATACAGAACATATTCACTGAAGTGTTGGGCTATGATAGTGGCTGGATAAGCACACAGCACAATAAATACCTGCGCCTGAAGGATCCTGAATACAGGAAGAGGGATGAGTTCCTCCAGGATTACTATCAGCAGTTCGTTAATTACATGTTTGATGTGGACCCTGAATACAGGCCGATGCTTTTTGCGCCGTTTCTCGGCAAAAAAAGGTTAGACTCCCTCATAGAGAGGATGCCTGAAAACAAGAAGGAAAAGATCAGGGGATTTCTAAGTGAGGAAGGCGATTCAGAGATGAAAGAGACGCACTGGCATCTCATGAACCATATATTCCCGTTTTACTTCATAATCCACAAGGACCAGCTGAATGATGTCTACTCAAAACTTGAGAGGGGAAATGACAGTTCACTTGAGGCAAGGACTCTCAGCAGGGACAGGGAGGAAGGGACATCACAGGTTGATATATTCCTGAAGAACAGCGTCCATTACATAATGAGGGACGAGGAGTTCAGCATGACAGAAGGAGGGATATATTTTCCCTTTTTCAGGAACAGGTTCGGGGTCCGCAAAGAGGATGAGGCCGGATTCTATGCGAGGATGGACAGGGAAAGGCAGGAGTGCGATACGATGATATGGGAGGTGCTGAACGGGCCCCACAACCCTATGAGCGTGAGCATGGATAAAGCAAGGAGGATGATGGATGTCAGGGAAAGGACCTACAATCTTGAGAAGATATTCGAGCCTTTCAAGGGCATGCCCATAAGCACCGAAGAAGTCAATCTTGTGGTGTATGCGATGGAGAACATAATAGGCATAAGAGGGAAGACCAATATAGAGAAATCATTCGAGAGGCACGATCTCGGAGGGATGAGCGAGCTGGAAAAGCTGCCGCTGCACGACCCTCCTTATATCAAGGAACTCAACATACAGCGTGATTATGATGATTTAGGGGGAATCGATTATGAGGGGCCGCTTTAGGCGCTTCGATAGGTAAAGAGGTTAGAGACGGATTGAATATGACTTTAAGGTGCGCCATCATAATCCCTCATAATCTGCTCGGCTTTTGATGGTTTTTTTGATTGCTTTCGATTATTCTTGTTGCTCCCGTAATCCTTTATCATTCATTATAACCCTTCTCCATATTGATTTATATATTTTTCTATCGGAGAGTGGTACAAATTCATACATGGTGTGATCCCGTGTAAGATGCGGGCAGGTCTCCAAGGCAACCTTTTTATATCAGGCCGCAGGACAGGGAATCATGATACAGCGGAAAGACTCTTTCAAATGCCGCAACTGCGGATACTGCTGCATGCAGATAGTTCTCCTCAGCAAGAAAGACATAGAGAGGATAAAGGAAGCAGGCTATGACGAGCGCGAGTTCGTGGAAGAGGACGCTCTCGGCAGGAAAAGGATAAGGATGAAGAACTACTACTGCTACTTTCTGGGACTGCACAAGGGAGAGACCTTCTGCAGGATATATCATGTGAGGCCGAAGATCTGCAGGGATTATCCCTTCCTGAAAGAGGGCACAGCGGAATGCTGCCCTCCGATTGATTTTGATCTCGGCGCAGAGAAGCTTTACAGGGCGAAGAGCAAAAAGCCAAAAGGCGCAAAGGCAAAAAACAGGAAAAGCATAGGGAAGAAAAGCAAAGAAACAAAAAGCAGCAAAACGAAAAGCAGTAAAAAAGAAGCAAAAGCACGAAGTGATGGCAATGGCAACAGAGCACGAGACAAAAGTCCTTGACATAGACAGGGAAGAGGTGGAGAAGAAGATCATCAGCCTGGGCGCAGAGAAAGAGCCAGAGGTATTCATGCGCAGATGGGTTTTTGATCTCAATCCCGAAGGCCATGAATGGCTCAGGCTGAGAGACAACGGCCATAATGTCACCATAGCATACAAGAGAAAGGATGGGATGGGCGTTTCAGAGACAGAAGAGATAGAGACCGCGGTTGAGGATTTTGAGAAGGCATACGAGATACTGTCCAGACTGCATTTCAAGGCAATGTACTACCGCGAGAGCAGAAGGCAGATGTTCAGGCTTGATGATATCGAATTCACCATAGACACCTGGCCGGGCATAAAGCCGCTCCTTGAGATAGAGGCAGGCAGCGGGGAGAGAGTCAATGAAGGCCTGAGGATGCTCGGCCTTGAGGGGAAGGACTGCGGGAATCTCTGCATGAAAGAGGTCTATAAGATGAAAGGAATTAATCCTGACAGCAGGAAGAGGATGACATTTGAGGATTTTGATTGAAGCGGGAAAAGATACATCTTCATTCTAATCTATTTTGGGGTTGAGGCCGTTGGCGCCAATACGCGAGCACTTTCATAGTAAATTATCATGCTGACAGAGGGGACGCTCCCTACGGGAGATGTCAGCTATCAATAATACAAGCAAGTGCGAGCCCGGCGCCGTGAGGTTTTCGAGCAGAGCGAGAAAACCGAACAAGGCCTCAACTTGCTCTCGCCTCCGTCAATTGGCGCCACAGTGGAACAGGATCCAGAACAGGTTAAAACAATATTTGCGCTTTACTTCAGCATACCCTTCATCATCTCCTTCGGCCTCTTGAGATCCATCAGCTGGAGTATTGTCGGAGCGACATTGCCCAGCGCCCCTTTCTTCTTCACCTTATACTTCGTGTTCGACACCAGTATGAACGGCACGGGATTCGTCGTATGCGTTGTCTGGTGCTTCCCTTCCATCTCCTCGCAGTTGCCGTGGTCCGCGATGATTATTATGTGATAATCCTTTTCCAGGCCTTTGCTGACAACATCACCGACGCACTTGTCCACTGTTTCCGCAGATTTGACAGCGGCGTCCATGATTCCTGTATGGCCCACCATGTCGCCGTTGGCGAAATTGACTGCGATGAAAGCGTACTTTTTTGACTTTATCGCGCTCAGGACTTCATCCCTCACCTTGGAAGCGCTCATCTCAGGCTTTAGGTCATAAGTGGCGACATCAGGGGAATGTATTATCCTCCTGTCCTCCCCCTTGAAGGGTTTTTCTACCGTATTGTTGAAGAAGAAAGTCACATGCGCGTATTTCTCGGTCTCTGCAGTCCTGAACTGTTTCAGGCCTTCCCTGCTCACTATCTCTCCGAGTATGTTCTTCGGTGTCTCCTGCTGGAACGCGACCTCAACATTTTTTATGCTCCTGTCATAATTCGTCATGCAGACGAACTTCACATCCTTCTTCTCCCTCTTGAAGTCCTCAAAATTCTTCTCAACGAACGCCTTTGTCAGCTGCCTTGCCCTGTCCTCCCTGAAGTTGAAGAATATTATTGTGTCATTGTCCCTCACCCCCTCATAACGCGGCGAGGTGAGCGCAGGGCTGACGAACTCATCGCTCTCCCCCCTGTCATAAGCATCCTTCAGGGCCTTTTGGGGGTTATAGCCGTATATGCAGTAGGGTTTGGTTATGCAGTTGTAGGCCTTCTCTGTCCTGGGCCATCTCTTGTCCCTGTCCATCGCATAGTATCTTCCGCTGATTGTGGCGATCTCCCCGCTGTTCCCGAGTTCCTTCTCCACTCTCTTGAGGTATCTGCCCGCGGACTTCTTTGGCGTGTCCCTGCCGTCAAGGAATGCATGGACATAGACATATTTCCTGCGCTTCTTTGCCATCCTTATCAGGGCGAGAAGATGATTTATGTGGCTGTGTACGCCTCCGTCAGAGACAAGACCCATCAGGTGGATAGTTTTCCCTTTCTTTATCGCGTCCACCAGCACCTTGTTCCTGCTGAACTTTCCGCTCTTTATGGCATTTGATATCTTCATGTACTCCTGCTCCACCATCCTGCCCGCGCCGATGTTCATGTGGCCCACTTCAGAATTTCCCATCTGGCCTTTGGGCAGGCCTACAGAATTCCCGCTGGCGCCGAGCTCAGCGTAAGGGTATTTTTTTGACAGGCTGTCAATGTTCGGTGTCTTCGCGTGTTTTACAGCATTGGCCTTCTTTGACCTGCGCAGGCCCCAGCCGTCCATTATGACGAGAATGACTTTTTTTGAAGCTTCAGGTGTCTTTTGCTTGGCAGAACCTCCTGATCTTTGTTTCGCAGGCCCCTTCCCCTGTGCCTTTGCGCTCTTCTTTGCCTTCGTGGCTTTGCTCTTTCCTGCTTTCTTGCCGGCGGTTTTTTCAGCGGTCTTTCCTGATTTCCTCTTTGACTTTTTCTTTGATTCCGCTGTTTTTTTTGCTTTTGCAGGCTTTTTCCTGCCGGTATTTTTGCCGGCTTTTTTCCTGGTATTCTTCTTTCCGGACTTCTTTTTGCCGGCCTTATGCGCTTTCTTTGCTTTAGAACTCTTTCCCTTCTTTTCCACCATGTTCAGCCTCTTTTTTTACCTTCTGATATTGTTCTGATGGGTGTGCAGGAGATGGAATTTATAAATATTGCTGAGCGTGTTGCTGAAAGGACTGCGCTTAACCCTTCATCTCCTCCATCAGCTCCAGAAACATCTCTTTCGGAAGCGACTGGGGCCCGTCGCACAAGGCTTTTTCAGGCTCTATATGTGTCTCCACCATTATGCCGTCGGCTCCTGCAGCCTTCGCTGCCCTGCACATGGGGATTATCAGCTCTCTCCTGCCTGTCGCGTGGCTCGGATCCGCTATTATAGGAAGATTTGTCTCCTGCTTTATTATGGGTATCGCTGCTATGTCGAGCGTGTTCCTTGTCCTGTCAGCAAATGTCCGGATGCCGCGCTCGCACAGTATTATTTGTTTGTTGCCGCCTTTCATCATGTATTCCGCGGAATTCAGCCACTCATCTATCGTGGCTGAGATGCCCCTCTTGAGCATTACGGGCTTTTTCTCTTTGCCCAGCTCTTCCAGAAGGTCGAAGTTCTGCATGTTCCTCGCTCCGACCTGGAACATGTCGATATAGTCTCTCACTTTCTCCACCTGCGCGGGCCTCATCACCTCTGTCACTATGGGCAGGCCGAACTTTTCCTTCGCTTTCCTGAGAAGCTCAAGGCCTTCCTCCCTCACGCCCTGGAATGAGTATGGCGATGATCTCGGCTTGTACACAGCGCCGCGCAGCATGTCAGCTCCTGCGCTTTTCACGTACTCTGCTGTTCTCATGTACTGCTCTTCTGACTCTATCGCGCACGGGCCTGCAATGACTATGAAATCCCTGCCGAACTCAGAATTCCCAAACCTTATGCTCGGTTTCTCTTTGACTGCGAGTTTCATGTCAGATCTCCCTTTATCACTTTCCTCATTTTTCCTTCAGTCCTTCCTCAAGATTCTCAACAGCTTTTGCAGGGTCATCACCGCTGAAGACAGCCTCGCCCGCGACAAATAAGTCAGCTCCTGCCTCCTCAGCCTTCCCTATGGTGCTCCTGTTGATTCCGCCGTCAACCTCGACATCCACGCTGTCATTGATGTCTTTTATTCCCTTTATCTTGTCCAGAACCTTGATGATCATCTCCTGCCCGCTCTTTCCGGGATGGACTGTCATCACAAGCACGAGGTCAATGCAGTCCTCCTTCAGTATGCCTTTTATGTTTTCCACAGAAGTGTCAGGATTTATGGATATTCCTGCAGTGATGCCCAGCTGTTTTATCTTTTTGAGGGTGTCTATGGCATTCTTATCGCTTTTGAACGCCTCTGCATGGATTATTATGGTGTCAGCGCCCGCAGCAGCATAGGCCTCGATCTTCTTGTCAGGCTCAAGGGTCATGAGATGCACCTGCTTGTGCAGGCTTGTGTCAAGAAGCTCCACAATATCAGGGCTGTAACTCTCGTCAGGCACGAATCTCGCGTCCATGACGTCTATGTGGAGGGCCTTGCAGCATGATTCCACCTTTTTTACGGCCTCCTGCAATCTCTCCTGGTCAGCGGCCAGGATAGAAGGTATGATTCTGCCACCCATGAGGCTGATACACTGTGCTGGTTTTTATAAATTTAACTGGTCTTGATTGCGGATAATATCAAGGCCACTCCTCTTTGCCGGATGCTTTGAGTTTCATCCACTTTGCATATTCTTTAGTGGCTTGGCCAACCTTTTTCTGGGCTTTCAGGCTATCCACAAGAAGCCTATGCCCTCCCCTGCTGTCGGGGTATTCACTGAGGAACCTTCTTGCTTCAATCTCTGCTGATCTGTAGTGCTGCCTGCCACCTCTCCCATCTTCAAGGTTTCCTCTGTTGTAGAGGTCTGCGATGGCATTCAACTTGCTTATTTTTTCATTGCTGTAGTTCATTGTTGGTTGGGATTGGGACTGCGGTGGAGGTATATGTACTGTCTGCTCTAATACAGGTTCCTGAGGAGATAGGGTCTCATCTATATATGATGGCTCGTTGGTTCTAGGATATGAATTGTCGGGGTGAATGTCTGGATGAAGTTGGACTATGAGATCTGCTTCTGCTAAAAATTGTGGATCGCTAAGAAGGCCAGTAGAGCCGTACGTGTCTTTACCGGATTCTGCATCCAGTCTTTTTTCCCTTTCTTTTTCTGCATCCTGTCTCCTTCTCTTTTCTTCTTCAGTCTGCCTTTCCGCCTCCCTTCTCCTCTGCCTCTCCTCTTCCAGCTCTCTTTTCCTCCTTTCTGTTCCTGGATCGTCCCCTGCGCCTTCCTCTTTCAGGCTTTTCAGGAGGTCTTCAATGTCCTTTCTTTTCTGGTCGTCTGTCATCTTTGGGTTAATTTTATGTTTTTAATGCCTGCCAAGATTAGTATAAACATTCTGTAGGTTTCGATGTGCCGTGGTATTATTGGGATCTATCTCCACCGCTTTTTGGAGTGCGTTTATCGCTTTATTCGCTTTATCATGTTTTCCCTTTTGGTTATGAGTTGTCTTATCGCTTTATCATGTTTTCCCCTTTGGTTATGGGTTGTTCCTAAATTGTCATAAGCAGTACAGAGAATATCAGTTCTTATCTCATCAGTGGGGTTGAGTTCCACCGCTCTTTCCAGTGCATCTATTGCTTTTTCATATTGTCCATCGTTGTTATAGGCGAGTCCTAGGTTGCTCCAGGCTGTATCAAATTCAGGTTCTAATCCGATGGCCTTCTCGTAGTGTTCTATCGCTTTTTTAAACTGGCCCATATGAAAATAAGCTACACCCATATTGTTCCATGCATGTGCATTTCCTGAGTCTTTTTCCAATGCTGTCTCGCATGCCCTTATCGCTCTGTAGTATTCTCCTTTATCAATATAAGAATTTCCGAGGTCACTATAAATCCCTCCGAGCTCCTCCCTTGTATCGTTATCCTCGGGTTTTATCTCCAGCGCTTTTTCGAGTGCGTTTATTGCTTTTTCAAACTGGCCTTTTTGATAGTAAGCGCCTCCGAGGTTGTACCAGCCTGTAGCGAGCCCCGGCATCATCTTGACTGCCTTCTCGTAGTGTTCTATCGCTTTTTCAAGCTGGCCCATATAAAGATAAGCTGAGCCCATATTGTTCCACGCTGCCACCTTCTCAGGATTCAATTCGACTGATTTCTCGTAAGCTTTTATGGACTCCCCATACGATCCCCTCTCATAATGATTATCTCCGCGTGTGAACCATTTCTCTGCGTCTCTCTTGACTTCCGCTTCCTTTCTTTTCTGTCTTTCCTCTTCAAGTTCTCTTTCAAGCCTTTCTGCTCTTGTTTCGTCTCCTGCGCCTTCCTCTTTCAGGCTTTTCAGGAGGCCTTCAATGTCCTTTCTTTTCTGGTCGTCTGTCATTTTGGGCTGTTGATTTTTGTTATTTCAAAAATTCACTTTGATTGTCCTTCTGTTTGAGTGCGCTATATCCTCCACAATCACATTGATGGTGTCCTTGTCTTCCCATGAGAAGCCCCTCACCAGACCGTCCATCGCGCCAGGCTCATAAACTTTCCTGAGGTCTGAGCCGTCAATGCCGATGACATACAGGTTAGGGGCTTTCGGTGGCACGCTTCCCATGAATGTTACATGTTTCTGGTCAGGAGATACCTTTGGATCTTCAACATCAAAGTACAGGTTATCGCTTTCTTTTCCGAAGACTTCCTGCCAGTTATCCAGGATTGTTCTTGTATAGTGTTTTGTTTCAAGTATCTTCCTCTCATTTGAGCCGTCTTCATTGGACACATAGAGGTCCTGGTCCATCCACCCTGAATAAGCCTTTAGTTTTTGTTTTGTGTTCGTTTCACTAATAGTGTAAGATGATTTCAGGTTATTGTAGTAATCGTAGCCGCAATATACTCCCCCCACAGTGCCGCAAACAGCTACGAGAAATATTGTTGGACCTAAAATGCCCTCGTAATTGTCCTTGATAAAATCGGTTGTGGAATCAACCGCATCTTTAATCTTTTCCCAGAGCGATCTTGTTCTAGGAGAGGGTGTTTTGGGAGCAGGAGGAGGGGTTGTTATGAACTGTTCTTCCCGTGTCAGGGCACGGGCATAAGGGCCGTGGTGAGGCGGATTATCCTGTATGTGGGGTCCGGTATCATTGACCGGCCATAATCCTTCTTCTATTACTTGGCCTTCAATAGGGGAGAGATTTCCTGCGTATCCATTGTTTGGCTCGACAGGCGTTCTTCTCTCTTTTTTTGCATCCTGTCTCCTTCTCTTTTCCTCTTCAGCCTCTCTTTCAGCTTCCCTCCTTCTCCTTCTCTCCTCTTCCAGCTCTCTTTTCCTCCTTTCTGTTCCTGGATCGTCTCCTGTTCCTTCTCTTTTGATCGCGTCCAGGAGGTCTTCAATGTCCTTTCTTTTCTGGTCGTCTGTCATTTTCTGTATTTCCTGATTTTTTCTTTTACTCCGCGAGGAAGGTTCTCTCTTTGGCCCAGGAGATCAATCAGCTGGTCCCCCAGATCGACCACCAGCTGGTCTGATTTCTTCTTCTCCCCCTCAAGCGCATTATAATCCTTCTTCCATTCTCCCAGCTCTCTCTCGGCCTCTTTCCTTCTCTGCTCTTCGTTCTGGTATTGTCTCTGGAGTTCTGAATAATCCTTTTCCCTCTGTTTCAGCTCATATTTGAGATTGTTTGTCTTCTCCTCGAGTTCGCTGTACATATCCTGTAATTGCATATATTCCTTTTTCAGTCTCTCATTCTCTTCCTCCACGCCTGGAAGCCTTTCACTATCCTCTCTCTGCTTCTCTTTCTTGGCCTCTTCAGCTATGTCCTTGAGCTGTGGCTCCATCTTTGCTACGAACTCATAATATTCCATTTTTGTTGCGTTATGTTTTTAAGGCCTTGTTG
>JAWOBY010000066.1:0-94608 GCA_046484055.1 Candidatus Woesearchaeota archaeon
CCTGTTTTTGGAACTAAGAAAATACGAAGTATTTTCTGTTGGCGGAGTTTTACGCTCCTCGCCTTGACAGGCGAGTTTTTGGATTTGAAAATGCTCAGAAACAAAAGGTTTCTGGCGTGCCAAAAATGTTCCATTTTTGGTCATTGCGCACTAAAGTGCGGGGTTTTAAACCCTGCGCAATTTTCAAATAATTTTTTAAATATCCCGACATAAAAGAGAAGGATGTACAAGAACCTTAAGAGGGCTGCGGGGATTATTCTGGTACTGGTGGGCATTCTGGGCCTTTTCCTGCCCATACTTCAGGGTTTTCTCTTCATAGGGGTAGGGATCTACCTGATCGAATCCGAAACATTGAACAGATGGTTAAGGAAGCACATAAAAAGATGGGAAAAGGAACGGAAAGAGAAAAGGACAGAGAAAAAGAAAAGAAGAGGGAAAAAGAACAGATAAGGGATTGGTTAAGGGATCTTAGGGAATCCGGCAAGACAATCATAGTTGAGGGCAGGAAGGATAAGGAAGCCCTTGAATCCCTGGGTGTTAATCGTATAATGACACTCAAAAAGCCATTATATGCTGTTGCTGAGGATGTTTCAGAGAAGGCCAGCGAATGCGTCATACTGACTGACTTTGACAGCAAGGGAAGGGAGATATACGGCAGGCTGAAAAAACACCTTGAGAGAGATGGAATTAGGGTTGACAGGCATTTCAGGGAATTCCTGCAGAAGAACACAAGGGTGAGCCATATTGAGGGCCTGGACACCTATTATAGGAACAGTGTGTGAGTATCCTGCAATATGGTGTATGCTCCGAATCAGGGTTTATAAAGCATTAATGTTCATAAGCTATGCAAGGGCTTTCAGCAAACATTAAATATAAGCTTCAACAACTAATATTATAATCAAATCACTATGAATCAAGAATGATCTTGGAGGAGACATAATGATAATAAACCAGTTCAAGACTGTAGTCCTGCTCGGCCTTCTGACAGGCCTCCTGTTGGGTGTGGGATGGCTTCTTGGAGGCTATCAGGGCCTTACGATAGGTTTGATCATCGCGCTTACCATGAATTTCGGCAGCTACTGGTTTTCCGACAAAATAGTCCTGAAGCTTTACGGGGCCAAAGAAGCGGACAAGCGGGAGCACAAGGAGCTTTACAGCATCATAAAGGACATATCAAAAAAAGCGGGCCTCCCCATGCCGAAAGTGTATATAGTGCCGAGCTCAACGCCCAACGCGTTCGCCACAGGAAGGAACCCAAAGCATGCTGCTGTAGCCTGCACGCAGGGCATACTCAGCCTGCTGAGCAGGGAGGAGCTCAAGGGTGTGATGGCGCATGAGATGAGCCATGTGAAGAACAGGGACACCCTCATACAGACCATTGCAGCGACCATAGCAGGAGTCATATCATACGTTGCAATAATGGCGCGTTTTGCAGCCATATTCGGCGGCGGAAGGGACAATGATGGCGGAGAGCTCTTCTATCTCATCGCCCTTGGCATAATAACACCGATAATAGCAACTCTGCTCCAGCTTGCGCTCTCACGAAGCAGGGAGTACCTTGCTGATGAGACCGGAGCAATGCTGGCGGGCGACCCTGAACACCTGGCCAGCGCTCTTGAGAAACTGCACAACGGCGTCAAGAAGAATCCGATGAGGCAGGGCAGCGCTGCAACATCATCACTGTTCATAGTCAATCCCTTTTCAGCCAAAGGGCTCACAAGCCTTCTCTCAACCCATCCTCCGATGAGTGAGAGGGTGAAAAGGCTGAGGGGCATGAAGGCATAGTCCAAGGCTCGGCCAGCTGGTTAACGACCTATCAAAGTTGTTCTGAGAGTCCTGCCAGATGAGTATTCTTGCCGGATATTCTTACATCTCAATCCTTCCCTGGCCGCGCACTTCCCAGTAAAGGAAATCGTATATTGCGTCCTCATGCTTCTTTATGATCTTTGAATGCCCCATCTCCCACTTCGCGAGCTTGTTCAGGAAAGATTTCAGCTTCCTGTCCTTCACCTCCTTCGCTGCTTTCATGTAGAACTCCATGCTCTCGACTTCCATCTCGAGGGCTGTGTTGAATATGCTTATGGCGTTCGCCTTGTCCCTGATTTTTGAGTATGCTTTCTTGCTGAAAACGGGATTCTTTATCTTATTCACTTTCGGGAGTTCAACGCTGTCATTGAGGCTTTTCTCTATTGATTTAAGGTAGTCAAGATGTCTCTTCTCCTCGCTGATCAGGAATCTGAGAAGGCCTTTTGAGTTGGGATCAACAACCTGTTTGAGGGCCTTTGTGTAGAATCTTATCCCTCTCTGCTCTATGTCCTTTCCTGTCTTTAGATATTTGAGAAGCTGTTTTGACGGCATCGTATCACCTCTTTGAGTTTCCGGTGTGTTTAGGCTATAAAAAGCTTATGCTGTCAGGGTGCTGTCAATAACGGTGTCTTTGTGCCATTGAGGCCTATGCTCTGCTTTTTTTCAAAAGCCTCGCAGTAAAGATAATTCCGACTAAAGTCGAAATTATCAGAATTGCCTCGTAAAACTCGGCAATCACCGGGCTCACGCTGGCATTCTTTAATTGATAACCAGCTTCACCCTCCTGATCATACCTTCTGAAGCTTGGTTTTCCTCAAGAAACAGCGTAAAATCTTCTTTCCCTTCCCATAAGGCAAAATGGCCGAAGAGGCCATATGAAACTATCGTATGCCGTACTCCCCATCAAGCACTCTCTGTATCTCCCTTGCCTTCTTATCCCCCACCTTCTCCACTTTCTTGAGATCCTCCTCCCCTGCATTAAGGACTTTCCTCACTGAGCCGAATTCCTTCAGGAGGGGCTTTGCGATTGAAAGCCCCACGCCCGGCAGAGAGGATATTATGTATTCCTGCTGCTCCTTCAGTGTGAGCGGCTTTGCCGGGTGCAGGTCAAAGACCTTTGTCGTGCTGTCCTGTTCCCTCTTTGCCATTACCGCGAGCAGGGAGGCCGTCTCTTTCATGTTTCTTGTCTGCAGCACGGGTATGCCGTAGCTTATGGCTATGGTGGCGAGCATGCCTCTTATGGCATTGGGGTGTATCTTTCTCTGGGAGTAGATATCCTCAACACCCTCCAGGATTATGACCGGCCTCTCATAATTCCTCTTCAGCTCTTTTGCCTGCTGGAGCAGCCTGTTGTCTATGATTGAATCCACAAAATCGGGCACTTTCTTGTACTCGACGCCGCATCTTGAGCTGAGCAGGTAATCGCCTATGCCGAGCCGTTTCATGCTCACCTTCACCCCTAGCTCTATGATCTCCTTGACTATTCCGTTGCCTTTCTCCCTGTCATCAGCGTATATCTCCAGCTCCATATCAGGCGCTATGTACTTGTCAAGCTTTTCCTCATTCTTTTCCTCTCTCTTCGCGGAGATAAGGTTGAATGATCTCTTCAGGTCCTTCAGGGTGTTCTGCATCCTTTTCTCCCTGTGGAAGGCCGACCATCTGAAACCTTCATCGCGGGTGTCCCGTGTCATCAGCACATAGACCTTGCCTTTCTCCAGCCTCCCTGTCCTCCCTCTCCTCTGGATGTGCCTTATTGCTGATGGTATCGGCTCATAGAATACCACAAGATCAACCTTGGGTATGTCAAGCCCTTCCTCAGCCACTGAGGTTGCTATGAGTATGTTGAATTTTCCCTGGCTGAATTCCTCAAGCATCTCTTTCTGCTTCTTCTGGCTGAGCCCTGAGCCTTTCTTCTTGGCCTGACCCACAAATACCCTTGCGCTTGCGTTCTCGAACCTGCTGAGTTCTTCCTCAATCCTTGATGCAGTGTCCCTGAACTGCGTGAAGATTATCATTTTTGTGTCTTCCTTCAGCTCCCGCCCAGCTATCCTCTTCAATTCGCTGAGCTTCGGATGCTCAGTACCCCCTTCAACAAGATTCCTTGTCTTTATGAATGCTGATTTGAAATTGACATCCTTCACAAGGTTCCGGATTGCCTTGCTGCTTGTCTTGAGGGATTCCTCCTCAATCTTCTCGAAATAGTTTATGAGAGGTGCCAGCCCCTGCGTCTCAAGAAGCTCCAGCGCGTGCTGCACCTTGACCGCTTCAGCAGCGAGGGAAACGGATTTAAGGAGCGCGAAATCCTTGTTGCCCTGTGATATCTCTGAATGGAAGAAACCCTGCAGCTTTAGCAGGTCTGTCTTGCTAAGCTGCTTTTTCTGGTTGTCCAGATACCCCTGCCCTCTCATCTCATCAATCTTTGATTTATAGGAAGCCTGCAGGAATCTCTGTATATCCCTCATCTCCTTTGTCAGCTCTACCTTGACCCATTCCATCTTCACCTCCTGTATGTAGGGTTTGACATCAGGGTCTGTATCGCTCCTTATCTCCACATTGTCTATGTACAGGTTATTGCATACCTCTGTTATCTTCTCTGTCTCTGAACCTGGCGAGGCTGTCAGTCCGAGTATCTTGGGGTAGCGTGCCAGCCTGTTGTACTGCTTGGCTATGAAGACGTAAGCGTACTCCCCCACAGCCCTGTGGGCCTCGTCAAATATGAGCGATGAGACCTCGCTGAGGTCTATCCTCCTGTTTATTATATCGTTCTCAAGCCCCTGAGGGGTTGAGAATATTATCCTTGAATTCTTCCATAGCTCTTTCCTCTTTTCCGGGCTGACGAATCCTGTGAACACTGCGAGCTCCCCTTCATCTATCTCCATGTTCTTCCTGAAAGATTCCATATGCTGCTCCACAAGGGGTTTGGTCGGCGCGAGAAACAATATCTTGGAGTTCGGGAACAGTCTGAGCCTGTGCGCTGCCAGCATGAGGGCTATGGTGGTCTTTCCCATCCCCGTGGGCAGCACCACGAGACAGTTACCTTTTGTGCAGGTGTGGATTATGGTCTCCTGATACAGCCTTGGCTTCATGTCTTTCAGACCATAATTTTTCAAACCGGGATTTTCAAAATTTTTAATCATAGATTAAAACAAGTCTTTTATGTTTAAATATCTTGTGCAGGGATGTCCAGTGGGGAGTGGGGTTGAAGGGAATCCCTGTTTCCTGCTGTTCATTTACCTGCCATTTTTACCTGCTATTCCGTTCTCTGCTGTTTCAGTAATCATGGCCTGGCGCAAGAATCCTGAAATCATAATCAAGAAGTGTGATGAGGGATTCGTTAAGCTTCTCCGGGGCTGATGTTGGCAGGTCTGTCCTCCCGAATCTTTTGTTCGCGAACATGGTGTCTCCTGTGAATAATATCCCTTTCGCAGGATGCCATATGCACACTGAACCGCGGGTGTGGCCCGGAGTGCTTATCACCTCAAGGCCGCAGATATTCCTGGGAAGGGGTTTGAGACTGCCGCCTATGGGTCTTCGGAGCTTCTCTGCCATCTCCTCTGAGAGTGTTGTACTGGCCGGCGAGTCCCTGAAATCCTCCAGCTCTGTTTCAGAGGCGTAGAATTCCGCGTTTGGGAAAAGGTCAAAGTTTCCGATGTGATCATAGTGGAGGTGTGTGAAGATTACAGCCTTCACATCATCCGGATCAGCAGCTTTGCCGAGGAGATTCTTCATCTCCTGCCTGTCAGCCCTGTTGCCCGCATCTATCACTACTGCGCCTTTACTGCCACCCTCATGACCGCATCCTTTATCCCCAGCGCATATGAGGTAGGCATTCACATTGTCAGTGCCTGTGAACTTCCATACACCCTCAGAGATCCTGGATATCATGAGATTTATTGGCAGCGAGTCATTTAAGTATTTTCTTGTTGTGCAGGAACCAGCTTATGGCCGCTCCGACGATGAAACAGAAGAGGGTTATTCTCCAGTTTCCGTATCGTGATCCGATGATATATCCCACAAGCAGGCCGAGCGTCACCAGATAGAAAGGCAGCATCCTCTTCCTGTAGTTGAGGAACCTTCCTGCCATGAACCCGAACAGGAACACCACCACATAGCTGAAGAAGGCGCTGCCTATGCTGACCGAGACCGCAAAACCTATGATGAGAAGCACGAAGAAGAAGAACTCCACCCACTGGTCAAGAAAATTTATCCCTCTCCTGTGCCTGATCATTTTCATCATATCTCCCTCTCTGATTGAGCATGAGCCGTCGATCACCGTCAATCGAATTTTATTATCACTCCATTATCCCCTCTCAAAGAGCCAGTAGCTCACCTGCCAGAGTATCACTCCGAGCAGTATCCCCACCCCTATGGCCGCAAGCACGTTGAAAAAATAGAGCGAGACGCAAAGGCCTATTATGCACCCGTATGAGAACACATAGAACAGCCTGGAAGCGAAAAACATATGCGAGCCGTCCAGAGGCGGTATGGGAAGCATGGTGAGGATCGCATACCATATGTTGAAGACGAGCGCCTTCTGAAGGAGCACATTGCCCGGAGAGACATAAAGCAGGAGCTTGAAGAATATGGCCAGCAGAACAGTGCCTATTGGCCCTGCAATGCCGGTAAGCCCTAAAGGCCAGAAATTAAGCCCGTACCTGAAAGAGCCCAGCCTGTGGCCGGTCATATGATAAACAGCTATGCCTCCCGGAGCTATGAACCACAGGTTTCCGCGTGACACTATAGTAAGTATGAGAGCTATGCCCAGCCCGTACAGCCATGGCCTGTACTCCACCAGAAAGCCTGAAAAAAGGCCGGCAACCCTCTGGGCTGATATGTGGATGAGGAATGAGAGGAGGACTATAAGTATCGCATTGAAGAGATTCCTCAGACCATAAGCCAGATTGAACTCATTAACACCCCACTCATTGAATGATATGACGAATGCTATCACAAGAACTCCTACTGCTATGGCCCTCAACTCTTCCGGGCTGAAGCCATAATATTTCTTTATGTCATACCAAAGGCTCCTGAGCCTTGCTGATGTTACAGCCATATTGCCCTCTTTAAAGGCTGTTTATTTAAAAAATTTCTTATTTCCTCGCCCCTCCCAGGCCCGGAGCTGAATCTTATTGGGGCCCTATAGTGAGCTGGTAGCTTATCTCCTTTGATTCATCCAGCTTTTTCACCATCCCCAATATGTCCTCTTCATGGCCTGCGCCGACAACAGCCACTATCCTCTGTCCGGGATGGCTATCCATGAGGCCTGAAAGCCTCCTTGCCATGTGTTCATTGCGCTCCTCCACCAGTACCTTGTGCACATTGGGGAATTTATCCTTCAGCTCTTTTGTGAGCGCCTTGATTATCTTTCTTGGAGGTACCTTGGTGAGGTCAAGGCTTTTTATCCCCAGTCTTTCCAGCTCCCTCTTCCTGAATAGTATGCTCTTGATTATATCAAAAGGGACCCTGAGCTTCTCTTTCCAGGTTATATTCCTGGACAGCCTCGCGAGGGTTATTGTTATGTCCCTGTCTATCATCTCAAGGGGAATCCTGTTTTTCCTTGCCAGCCTTACAGCAGTGAGCATCTCTGTTCCGGGCTCTACACCAACTATGCCCCCAAGCTTCTTCTGCGCCCATGCCCCTATCAGGGCAAAAAGGAATCCTGCAACACCTATCCTGAATATGTCGCCCGGCCTCACCCTGCTCTTCTTCTGATTGAGGGCCTTCAGGCGGTTATTATCCAGCTCAACAGCCACTAGGTCAGGTTTTGCCTCTATTGCCTTCTTGACATCCTCCACACTCTGCCTGGCTATGTGGCTCGTGCCTATCAGAGAAAGGTTCTTGTACTCAATTGCCATACATCCTGATTGTCCGAAAGTTTTATAAATGTGTTGGCGCTCCATGGGTTTGGACGGCCAAAGCGGTGTGGCTTACCCGTTCCCATTCCGAACACGGAAGTCAAGCACGCCTACGTTCCCGGTTGTACTGTACTTATGTACGGGAACCCGGGAAAGCTGTTCACCCATTTCTTTGAGAATTTTGAGAAAGCGATTTATAAGGTGATTTATTGATTTTAAGTCTGAACCATGCTTGGCATTATCAGAATTGATCAGGATTCATCCTTTCAATGATTTGATGATGAACAGTTCAACAACATATTAGGACCATATGATTCTTCCGGGAGGCGCAGGAGCAGGTTTGAAGAGCCAAATTGAAATCATATGTCTATGATCACTTTTCCTTCTTTCTCATTCACGCTCTTTATGGTCTTGTGGCCCTTGAGCCTTTTCTTTATCTCTGCCCATGAATGCTTTTCGCGGGCCTTGTTTATCTCATCCAGCACCTCTTTCACCATGCCGTACTTCTCATATATGATCTCGCCTTTCCTCTGGTTCTCCTCAATGGTCTTGTTGGCCTTTTCCAGACTTTTCTCCTGTTTCTGTATTATGTTCTTTATCTTTTCCGCATTTTTTGTGTATTCCCTGCTGTGTTCGGTCTTCCTCTGGCCCGCATCCTCGACTGACAGCACCGCATCAAGGGCCTCATTGTATGAGGGGTATCTTACGAACTCGCAGCTCTCATAATACTCGAGGTCGAAAGGCACCACATTTACCATTTCTCCCCCTCTGAACACCGCTTTGGGCTCTTTTTCCTTTTCAATGATCACCCTTATTGCCTTATGTAAAGCATTGATGTCCTGCTCCGCGAGTTTTTTCGGGGGTGTTTCCTTGTCAATATTGGCTATTATGCATGCCTCTTCAGCATAAACCCCCCCCATGCCGAGGTCTCTTGCAAGAGCTTTGACGAGAGATTCTGCAGATGAATCCTTGAGCGATCTTATCTCATCAGGCCCTGCCTCAAAGATGTTGGTCGATCCTGGCGGGGGTTCGTATGCCCTTTTGACAGCCAGGGTGCGCTCTTTAGATTCCTGCCTGTGAAGCAGGGAGATTATGGTCCCTTCCTCATCACATAGCAGGATGTTCCCTTTCGCGAACAGCTCTATGAAAAGCAGGTATCTGCCTTCTTTGGTGCTTAATGACAGCCTGACTATCCTTTCTGAAGAGAGCTGCCCGGCGCTCTCAAGGGTCGCGTTAATTATATATTTCCTGAGTGAGAGACAGAAATTGCCGGCTCCTGTGTTGGAAGGCCTGCGTCCGGTCATATAAACATATTTTCCGGGGACTATCCTAAGCATGAAATTCCCTTTCGCCTTTGCGTAGAAATTGAAGCAGAAATCATGATTGTGCTGTATTATCTTATCAAGCCTGGCGCCTTCAAGGAATCCCATCTCATCCAGCACATGCTTCAGCTCTATGGATGAAAGTTCGTTCTTCATTCTTCCGGATCCGCGCCCCATCAATCCCATGTCTCGCCCGCCATCTCGCAGGCCTCATTCATGCCGGTAAAACCGCACATCTGTTTCTTGAATGATTCTATGTCCCTGAACCCGCTTATCAGCGCGGTGTTGTTGTGTATGATAATGAAGCCGGGTGTGGCCTCCTTCTCCTCATACCTGAGTTTTGAGAATTCCATTCCCGCTTTGGCTGTTATCCCTCTTATCTTGGGCTCCAATGCGCTGCATTCACTGCAATCATCTGAGTAGAGGAATATGACAGAATCATCCACCCCTCCCCCTTTATTGAGGAATGCCAGATAGAGGAGGAAGAATATCACGATTCCTATGGCAAGAACTTTCACAAAAATGTTTTGGCCCTCCGGAAGGCTCCGCTCATGTTTTTTTCCCATTTTTTATCATGCGGGGCCAGGCAGTTCACAATTGCCCTGCTGACAGCATGCTCATGCTGATACGAGGGATTGTATTAGCTTCCTGAACTCTTCTTCCTCTGCCTTCAGGTTGTCCTGGGATTCATAGCCGTTTCCCAGCCTGATGTATTTGCATCCGAAAGAGAAGAATGGGACAGCTCCCTGGCTGTATTTCTGGAAGATCTTGATATCCTTCATGGGGACCTCTGTCTCTTCCTCGCTGGTGAGGGTGTTGTCCTTGGTGTCCATCTGCCAGTGGCGGGCCACTATCTTTCCCTCATCCATATATTCCCTTGCTACTGAATCGAACGTGTCTGATATCCAGGTACAGTGGGGGCATTGAGTGGTGGAGAAAAGGAGCACTACCGGCTTGCCGTCCTCATAACATATGTCCTCACCAGTGCTGCTGAATGTGCCCCCTGTATTTCCTTCATCGCCTGACGGGCTGTCAGAACCGGAACTGCTGTCAATGACTTCGCTGCCCGCAGCATTGCCTGTTGCAAGATTCGGGCTTTCCTCTCCGCCTGCGCCCTCTTCATCTGAACTCTTTATGTTCTCTGGGAATATCTCTATCTGTGCCTTCTCTGTGAGGGCATCTATGTATTCAGCAATCATCTGCTGCCGTTTCTGGCCTTCAATCAATGACCTGATCTGGTCTTCCACATCCTCAAGAGCGACTGTCTGGTTGCCTGCAGCGAACGAATTCTTGTTCTGCTCATAGAACTGCTCAATCTCCTCATCAGTGGCCTCAGGAGCAGGGACTGTCTCGTTCAAAAGCTCTATTATCATCATCCTTTCAGTATAAAGCTGGATAAATTCCTCCATTGTGAGGTCCCTCTGGGACAGCTGCTGTTCCAGCTGATCGCTGGTCATCCCGCTCTCATTCATGAAATTTGCGAGATATGATTCCGCATCATCCTCACCGACGCTTATCCCGTATTCCTTTGCCTCCTGCAGAAGGAGTGTGGATGGTATCATGCTATCATTAAGGACCTGCTTCTTGCTTATCGCGGCTTTCTGTTGAGGGGATATGCCCTGGTATTCCCTGTTCAACTCTTCAAGGGTTATGTCTTCTCCGTTTACCGTGGCCACTATAACCTCTTCCGCACTTTCTGCTGTTCCCTGTCCATCTGAGAACAGGTCGCTGCTGTAGGCTATGACCAGAGCGAGAAGTATTATGATTATCCCTGCTATTATGCCTTTTGTCCTGGTGTCCTTCTGGATGCCTTTCTGTGTCTTTTTCTTACTGCTTTTCTTACTGCTGCTTTTGCTGTCGCTCCCGGTTTTCTTCGTTGGAGTTTTCTTGTGTCCCTTCTTGCTGCTTTTTGATTTTTTTGTCATTTTTAGAACAAAACATGACCATCAGCGCCTCATTAATAAATGTTTTGGTGGCCCGCCAATTCCCGCGGAAAATATTGTTACTGTCCAGTTCTAATAAAGATTTAAATTAAAAAATCAAAGGGAGGGGTATTATGCATGACATAATACTCGGCAGAAGCGAGAAGGACAGGGAAAAATACGGGCTGAAAGGAAGCATACTCCTTGGCAAGCATTATATAAAGATGGGAAGGGTGACTTCCCTTTCCAACAAGATATATCTTGATGTTTCCACTTCCCACGTGATCTTTGTCTGCGGCAAGAGGGGCGGAGGCAAGAGCTATACAATGGGAGTCATAGCTGAAGGGCTTGCTGATCTTGATGATGATGTGAAGCAGAATCTGAGCTTCATACTTCTTGATACAATGGGGATATACTGGGCAATGAAATACCCCAATAAGAATGACGAGCCGCTCCTCAATGAATGGGGCCTAAAGCCGAAAGGGCTGGATGTAAAGATCTACACCCCTGTTGAGTATTACAAGAAATATAAGAAAGAGGGTGTGCCGACTGATTTTCCTTTCTCCATAAAGCCTTCAGAGCTTGACGCGAGCGACTGGCAGATGACGTTTGAGATAGATGCCAATGACCCGCTGGGTGTCCTGATCGAGAGAGTGATATACAATCTCAAGAAACAAAAGGATGATTATTCTATGGATGATATCCTGAAGGCGATAAGGGCTGATGAAAGGGCGGAGCAGAATGTGAAGGATGCTGCGGAGAACAGGTTCCGCGGCACAGAAGCGTGGGGTGTTTTCAGCGAGAAAGGGACCCCTCTCAAGGATATCGCGCAGGGGGGGCAGGTGACTGTTCTTGATGTGAGCTGTTATGCTACAATGCCCAGCGGATGGAAGATAAAATCCCTCATAGTCGGGCTTGTCTCGCAAAAGCTGTTCATAGAGAGGATGAAAGCAAGAAAGTTTGAGGAGTATGACTCGATAAAATCAGCGGTGCATTATTTCACTGAAGGGAAGAAGAAAGCGAAACTTGACATGCCCATGGTATGGCTGGTGATAGATGAAGCGCATGAGTTCCTGCCGAGAAAAGGCAAGACCACCGCTTCGGATGCTCTTGTGACGATATTAAGGGAGGGCAGGCAGCCGGGGATAAGCCTTATTCTTGCCAGCCAGCAGCCGGGGAAGATACATACTGATGTTATGACCCAGAGCGACACGGTCCTGAGCCACAGGATAACCGCCAAGATGGATGTGGATGCTCTGGGGATGCTGATGCAGAGTTATATGAGAGAAGGTCTCACGACAGCGGTGGATAACCTGCCGAGGGTGAAAGGGGCTGCTGTGCTGTTTGATGACACCAATGAGAGGATGTACCCTATGAGGGTGAGGCCTAGGTTCACATGGCATGGCGGTTCAGCCCCTTATGCGATCCCTGAGGAGAGGAAAAGCCTCTGATTCTGCGTCCGGATACCCTCCGGTACCATTCCCTGTTTCCGGATGTGATCCGGGGAGAGGGTTTCCTCTCAGGATTTTCTGCGGTTTTTAATGCTAAAGGGATATAAAAGATGCAAGCAACCCATAATGCATTGCTTTATGGTCCTTTATGGATCGAAGCAAGAGAAGAAAAAACACGGAGGTGATAGGATGCACTACAAGGCATTCCCGAGAATAGTGGAAGGGCGCAATTACCCTGTATGGGAGGAGGTCTCCCTTACAGAGAAGGAGGAGTTCGTGCAGGATAACAAAGCAAAGAGAGAGAACATAAAGCTGATGAAGAGATGCATTGAGGACGCGAGGAAGATGCTTGATGAGATGGGCCTGAGAGAGTACCAGTCGGATGTGCTCGGCGTAGCTCTCGCTCTTTTCAGGAAGCATGCATCACATGCGGTTTATTGGAAGGACAGCAGGTGCAAGGAGAAGTTCGACAGGAGGTTCAGGAACACAGTTGCTGAGCCGCAGAAAAGAGGGGATGGCAACACCTGCAGCTCCGCAAAAAAAGCTTCCGTAAGTTGAGATCAAAAAGGGATTTGGGATGAGAATTGGATGAGAGGAGAACAGACCCATCTGTTATCATCTATTTGCTGCTTTTTGTTGTCTTCTATTTTTTCTTTTTTCTGCCGGTGACCTCATCCATGGCGAGCTGGGCCTCCACCGGCGCCTTCCTCATGGATATGATTGAGGCTATGAACATGAGCGCGAAGACCAGAAGGAATGATACTCCCCAGTCAATGCCTATCCTGTCCCAGTATACAAGGACGATAAGGGCACCCAATATGCTTGTCAGGAAGAAGCTGCTCGGCAGCGGCGCCGCCTTATATCTTTTGAGGAACCCTTTTGCCATCATTCCGCCTCTTTTTTATGCTTGTTCTGGGTTTTATGTTTAAATATTTTTTGATTGTGACAGGAGTAAAACACTGCATATGCCATTCCATCATTGCAGGGCAGGAATTTGCACACATCACTGCCTGAACAGGAAATCCTCAAACCTGTCCCTGGCTTTCTCCCTCCTTTCCTGATGCCCTGCCAGGAAACCATTCACCTTATCCACAAGGATCTGCTTCAGCTCTCCTGTCAGCATCGCCCCTGATTTGTAATCATCATATATCCTCTTCAGCTTGTTGTCATCTTCCTCAAGGAATGTGAGCCATTGGTAGGACACATCCACATCAGGGTTGCCTCCTCTCTTCCTGTGCTCCTCAACTGTCTCCCTCCCGCCTGAGAACGCGTATTTCATTATCTTTTTCCTCACTGTTTCAGGACTGTCTGTCGTGTATATTGCTGTCTCTGCCTCTGAGGCTGACATCTTACCTCCCGGACCCATAAGGCCGGGCATGAACCTGGAATGTATTATCGCAGGCTTATTATGGCCGAGTTTCGGCATCACATCCCTTGAAACCCTGAAGTGGGGGTCCTGGTCGATTGCGAGAGGTATCAGGCAGGGGATGTTTTTTCCTTTAAGCACGCTGGGGAGGAATGCAGGCACTGCCTGCATTGTGGTATAGAATATGGACCCTATGTTCGTGCTGTTGTTGAAGCCGAATGCCGCTTTTGTTGTCGAGAACGTTATCCTTTTTGCCACCTTTACAGCTTCTTTATACATCACTCCTGCGTGTTTTGTGTCAATGAGGAATTTTGTCTTCTTGGGATCGAAGCCGAGGGCTATTATATCATAAGCGTTCTCTTTTGTGAAGTATTCTGTGTCCTTCAGGGTGAGTTTCTCATTGAACAGGAATTTCTCCTCGTCAGGGAACTGGAACCACAGCTCCACGCCGAACTTGTCCTGAAGCCATTTGGTGAACATCCAGGGCACGAGATGGCCGAGATGCACACCCCCTGAGGGCGCCCTGCCTGTATAGAGGAAGAACTTGTTGCCTTTCTCATACTCATCAAGAAGCCAGTTCATGTCGCGGTGAGAGAAGAATATGCCCCTGCGGAGCATGTAGTGTATGTCTCCTGTGTGCTTTTTTATCCGTTTGAGCAGTTTGCTGTCTATTGGCTGGGTGCCGAATTCCTTGACCAGCTTATCATAATCTATATCCCCTTTCACTTCCCACGGCGTCACTACAGCTTTGTCTGCCATGATGTGCAAAGCGATGTTGATTATTTAAAGGTTTTGGAAGCCGTGGGTCTGTCCCAAGTGAAGGTCAGCGCCAATATCGTGAGCGCTTTCTATCTGAAAGATCAGGCTGACAGAGGGGTCGCTCCCTACGGCAGACGTCAGCTTTAGATAGGGGAAGCGGGCGCGAGCCGGCCGCTGACCCTAGCTTTTCCTCAGGAAAAGCGAGATTTGGGACAGGCCCGGAAACAAAGGCAAGGAAACTACAGATAGATGGGATGAGGCTGGCAGGGCGGGGAATGGATAGAAACTTAAAATAAGGCATGAAAGAATATCATAAGAGAATATCATGAAAGAACATCCAGCCTTTAAGTTATGTCCTCTTCGGCTATGACCATGAAGTCTCCTACCGCGATCACTGCCGAGAATGGTATGAGGATATTGCCTTCCTTGTCCTTCTCCAGTTCAAGCTTTGTAGCGTACTGTGTGGCGCTCTGGAGAATCATGTTTATTAGCTCGCCGCTCTTGGTCTCGAATATTATATCCCCTACCTCGCCGAATCTCTTGCCGGTCTTGCTGACTACAGTCTTGCCTATGAGCTCTTTTGAGAATTTCTTTTCTTCTTCAGCCATGTTAAAGCCCCTTTTGGATGCTTTTAAGTGATTTATAACTTACTTATGGTTATAGATTAAATTAAGTGATATTTAAATCTTTCGAATTTTTGTTCATTCCCCTCCCTTTCCGGGTTCCATAGTTCTTATGCGCGCTTTGAGCCCGTGTTCATTAAAACAGTCCTCCCTGAGTCCGCAGGCCCTGCATTTGTTCTCATTGCCGCAGGGAGGGGGCAGCTTTTTTGAGGTGATAAGATCAGCTATTTTGGATATCATCCCCTTCACCTCCTTCTCAGCGAATGGGTTCATCATAAAAGGCACACACCTGCCAGTGTCAAGGTATATTATTCTCCCTTCCCCCACCTCCTTCCCCGCAGTGTCCTGATCGCCATTCTCCGAGAGCAGCAGCATGTAGGAGAGCAGCTGTATCCTGTGGCCAGGCCATGCCCCATCAGAAGGGTTCCTGCCGGTCTTCAGCTCTACAGGTATGATACGGCCCTCATGGATCTCTATCTGGTCAACAACCCCTCTTAGGCCGAGTGATTCGGATTCCACCCTGAATTCTGACAGTATCTTTGGGGTCAGCTTGTCCCATAATTCCCTGCCGTATATCCTGTGCTTTTCCATGAATGCGGACACATTCTCTGCCCGTCTCTCGGACTCAAGCATCACCTTCGGCTGCATCTGCCTGAAGACCTCCCCCTGATCCAGACCGAATTCTGCAAGTTTTTCCTTATGCTTCTTTATCACATCCCTCAGTATCCCTGAGTGGGCGTTCTTGTACATTGAAAGGATATCCTCATGCCCCGTCCCTTCTCTTACCCTGCTGACGATGCTCTCCTCTGTGTTATTGATCAGTTCATGCACCTCATGCCTTACAGTGCCCAGTGCAAGGGATTTCTTCGGCGGCTCGCGGAGGCCGAGAACCTTCTCAAGATACAGCTTCCTCGCGCAATAGAGGTAAGAGGAAAGCATTGTGACGCTTATCATTGCCATCCTGAAAATCAGGGGATGATGGTTTATATTTGTTTCCGTTCATACCCTATGTAAGATGTGCCATGCATTGCCTGCAACATCCAGGAGAGATTCCAGAGAGGAGTTTTTATGCCGCTCTTTTTACCGGCGGTTGTGGAAATATTTAAATAATAATCTCCTAATCTCATGCGCATGGACGTAAAATCAAGACTGGATCTGATAAATCAGGTGGGTGAGGAGATAGTCACCCCGGATGACCTGAATAAGCTTCTCGGGGAGAAGAAGAGGCCTGTCGCTTATGACGGTTTTGAGCCGTCAGGCCACCTCCACATAGCCCAAGGGGTGATGAGGGCCATAAACATAAACAAGATGACACAGGCCGGCTGCCATTTCAAGATGTGGGTGGCTGACTGGTTCGGCTGGGCCAACAACAAGATGGGCGGCGACCTTGAGAAGATACAGGCTGTAGGCAAGTATCAGATAGAGGTGTGGAAGGCCTGCGGAATGGATATGGACAATGTTGAATTCTTATGGACGAGCGATGCTGTGAGGGGCGATGATTACTGGAAGATCGTCATGGAGGTCGCGAGGAACACGACTGTCAAGAGGATCCTGAGATGCTCACAGATAATGGGGCGTACAGAATCAGAGGCGCAGCAGGCCAGCCAGGTGCTTTATCCTGCGATGCAGTGCGCTGACATATTCTACCTCAAGGCGGACATCTGCCAGCTCGGCATGGACCAGCGGAAGGTGAACATGCTCGCCAGGGAGATAGGGCCCAAACTGGGCTACTGGAAGCCGGTTGTTGTCTCGCACCACATGCTGATGGGCCTCGGCAAGCCCTCATCTGCAGAGGAGGACCCTGTTGAGAGAGCCATCGACATGAAGATGTCAAAGTCAAAGCCTGATTCAGCGATATTCATGACTGACACAGAAGAGGATATAAACAGGAAGCTCAACAAGGCATACTGTCCTGAGAAGCAGGTTGAGGACAACCCTGTCCTGGAATACTGCAGGTATCTGATATTCGAGAGGTTCAATGAGATGAAGATCGAGAGGCCCGCCAAGTTCGGCGGAGATCTTACCATCGGGAGTTATGATGAGCTTGAAGGGCTTTTCTCTAAAGGTGAGCTGCACCCGATGGACCTGAAGCAGAGTACAGCCCGCTACATCAATGAGCTCATAAAGCCGGTGAGGGATCATTTCGAGAAGAACAAAAAGGCCAGGCAGCTTCTTGAGCAGGTGAAGAGTTTTGAGGTCACCAGATAAATGCTTGCGGCCCATGAGCAGCAGGACGGGCCAGATTCATCGTGAACACTGCGGCCCATCATAAACAATACCAATAACCCCCTGGCACTGCAGGAAGAATACCATGAGAAGAAAAAGAAGGTCCCTCAGGAAGCATGCACAAAAAAAGAGGATACATTCCATAATCCTCTTCAACCTTAAGATGAACGCGCCTGACCCTAATTTCTACCACCTCACAGGTTTTGACGGATACGGGTGCCTGCTCCTCCTCAAGGACAGGGAGATACTTTTCGTGCCTAAGATGGAATACGAGCGGGCCAAGAGGGAAGTGAAGGGGATGCCCGTAAGGATCCTGAAAGGAAAGCTGAGCGAGAACATAAGGGGGCATGTCAGGGGGAAAGCGGTTGGAATAGATTATAATGCAGTCACCCTTAATTTCATGAAATCATTGAGGAAGGAGTTCAGGAAGAAAAGGTTTGTGGATGTCTCTTCTGTCCTGCTTGAGCTGAGGAAGACCAAGACAGAGAGGGAAGAAAAGAATCTCAGGAAGGCGTGCAGGATGAGTGACAACATACTCAGGAAGTGCATAAACAAACTGAAAAGAAAGGGTTTCAGGACAGAGCAGGATGTTGCCGATTTTCTTGAGCAGGAGACGATGCGGAAAGGCTGCGAGCTTTCCTTCAAACCGATAGTCGCCTCAGGGGCGAACAGCGCTGAAGCTCATCATCCCCCTCAGAACAGGAAGCTGAGGAAAGGCTTCTGCATAATAGACTTTGGGGTGAGGTACAAGGGCTATTGCTCGGACACCACAAGGACAATCTATATGGGGGAGCCATCAAGGAAAGAGATGGATGCTTATGATCACCTTCTGAAGGTCCAGAAATCCCTGATAAATGGTTTAGAGGAGGGGAAGAAGGCCTCAAGAGTCTATGATGAATGCATAGAAAAACTTGGGGATTACTCTGAATATTTCACTCACGGCCTGGGCCATGGTGTGGGGGTGGAGATACATGAACTGCCTAACATAACCGCGAACTCAAAGGATCTGATAGAGGCCGGCGCTGTCTTCACAATAGAGCCGGGCGTATACTTCCCTGGAAAATTCGGCATAAGGATAGAGGACACGGTCCTTATGGGTGAAACCCCCGTCGTTCTCACAAAGATCAGCAAGGAACTGAAGACTGTAAAGAGAACCGAAAAGAAAAAGGCAAAGAAGAATGAATGAACAGTACTGAGGATGGATCAACTCTGTCAAGTCCTTCTGTCAAGCTTGTTGTTGATCATATGCTTTGACCATCAATTATCATGATCATTCAATCATTTATTATGATTATAAGCTTTCCACCTGCCGTTCTCCATGACAAGCTTGTCGTCAAAGAATATCTGGCCGCCTTTCCTCATGTCCTTTATCATGTCCCAGTGCAGCGCTGATTTGTTCTCTCCTCCGGTCTCCTCATATGCCTTGCCGAGTGCAAGATGGATAGTGCCGCCTATCTTCTCATCAAATAGTATCTGTTTTATGCATCTCTTTATGTTGTAATTCAGTCCGATCCCGAACTCACCGACATATTTGGAGCCTTTATCGAGATTGACCATCTCCCTCAGATAAGCCTGGTTCTTGTCGGCAGTCGCATTGACGACCTTCCCTTTCCTGAACTCAAGCCTTATGCCTTCAACCTCCCTTCCTCCTTTTATGGTCGGGAAAGAGTATCTTATGTGGCCCTCAACAGAATTCTTTACCGGCTCTGTGAAGACCTCGCCGTCAGGCATGTTCCTCTTGCCTGCGCATTTCACAGTTTTCTTACCCTTCACAGAAAATTCCAGGTCAGTGTCCTTGTGCTTTATCCTTACCTTTTCTGTCCTGTTGAGAAGATTGACCAGCTTCTGCTGTTTCTTTGCCTCTTTAGCCCAGTCAACGATGCAGGCCTCATAGACGAAATCCTCAAAATCCTCGAGTGACATCTCAGCATCCTGGGCCAGCGCAGAAGTGGGGTATTCAAGATAGACCCAGTTGTCCTTCTTCATCACTATGTCAGAAACTTTCTTTGATGCCCTGCCCCTGAGGGCCAGCCTCTTGGGATCCACTTCAGAAAGCTCCTTGGTATTGTACTCTGTGGCAACAGATATCCACGCGTCAACATTCCTTGCCTCATATAATGCTATCTTTGGGGTTTTCTTCAGTATGCTCTCAGGCGCGTGCTTGTAGAAGGTGTTAGCGAATCCGGGCAGGCCTACGCGCAGCAAAGGCGAGGCGCCCTTTTTGAGTATGAGCTTTGTGAGTTCAAGAACGAGCGGCCTTGCTTTAGGGCCGCAACTTATCTCCACTATGTCCCCTTTTTTTATGCTTACGGAATAATTGACGAGTATGTCCGCGAGCTTTTTCACCCTTGGATCAGCCATGTTCTGCTGCAGGGCGGGCTCATATTTAAATGTTGCTGAATCCCGTAAGATATGCAGGCGAGGGCCAAAACCAAAATGTTTATAAATGAGGGTTGAGGAAGATACGCAGGGGTAACTTATGGAATCTGATGAGAAACTAGACAAGGTAGTATCAGGATACTCTCTTGACATAAACAGTCTTGAGGAGGAGAACAGGGTATTGAACGAGACTGTGAAGAGCCTTAAGGAAGAGATTAACAAGTTCCAGAGAGCACCCCTGCTGGTGGCAGAGGCGAGGGATGTGATTGGTGAGAATGCCATCGTCAAGCTTCCGAACGGCAATGAGTTCTATGTTGACATATCCTCGGAATCAAAAGGCATCCAGCCGGGGGATTCAGTGCTGGTGGAGCAGAAGAATCTCACGTGTGTGAAGAAGATAGAATCAAGGAAGAGATTCAATGTGGAGAGGTTTGTGATAGTTGAGAACCCGAGCATAGCATGGAACACCATAGGCGGTCTCAAGGAGCAGGAGAAGGAGATCAAAGAGGTCATCGAGCTTCCCCTGAAGAGTCCAGAGCTGTTCAAGAATGTGGGGATAAAGCCTCCCAAGGGGCTGCTGCTGCACGGGCCGCCGGGAACGGGCAAGACACTGCTGGCCAAGGCTGTGGCGAGCTCCACAAAATCAACATTCATAGAGATAGTGGGCAGCGAGCTCGTGCAGAAATTCATAGGTGAGGGCACCAAGCTGGTCAAGGAGGTGTTCCAGCTGGCCAGGGAGAAAGCGCCTTCAATAGTTTTCATAGATGAGCTTGACGCGATAGCCTCCCAGAGGATTGATGTTGGCACGAGCGGAGAGAGGGAGGTCCAGAGGACCTTCATGCAGCTGCTGGCTGAGATAGACGGCTTCAAGAATCTCGGCAATATCAAGATCATAGGATGCACCAACAGGAAGGATATACTCGATCCTGCAGTGGTTAGGCCTGGAAGGCTCGACAGGATGCTCCAGATCCCTCTTCCTGAAAAGGAAGGGATAAAAGACATATTCAGGATACACACAAAAGAAATGAATCTTGACAAGAAGATAGACATCAACAGGATCTGCAAGCTTATGGAAGGCTTTTCAGGGGCAGAGATCAAGGCAGTGGCAACAGAAGCAGGCTATTTCGCGATAAGGGCCAAGAGGACAAAGGTGAATGAGAGCGACTTCAGGGAGGCTGTCAAGAAGGTCAAGGAGCATGAGGAGGATGAAGGGGAAGATTATATGGGGATGTTCGGCTGAAACGTCCATGAGATAGAAAGTCCCAGATTCTTACCGCCCTTCCGTATTCTTTATTACAAATAGCGCAATACCTCTTCTTTCAAGTTGGGGATGTAGCGCTATTTATAAGACTTAAATGATGTATGATTGTGATGCATGATAACTATGAGAAAGATTAAGATGGGGATTTGCACACAGCTCAGCAGTTACATCCTTATGCCATTGGAGGCACTGGTGTTCACTTAATCATCGCTGTGTTGTGCTTCCCGGCTCTCGCCGGCATGGAGGGAGAGGGGATGTTTTATAAGCTTTTCTACATGACCCTGAAATCAACGCAGACCCTGTACTTGCCCGGCCCGTAATTCCCGCATCTGTTCCAGCCGAGAATCTCGTATTCCTTCCTGCCCGCCGCTTTCCTTATCTTCTCAAAGCTTGCATCCGGCATTTCCTCCTCGCGCTCAAAATCATAGAAATGGATTGTTGTCCCTCTCCTCGATGCTGCTAGCGCGGTATCAAGGAAGTTCTCAGCCCCCCTGGGGAGCGGCATGATTATCCTGTCAAACCTTTTTCTGATTTTCGGCACCACCTTCCTGACATCACCGAGGTAAAGCTTCACGTTCTGTGCCTTGTTAAGCTCCCTGTTCCTTAATGCATACTTATGGGCTTCAGGATTGACCTCAACACCATACACCTCCCTTGCTCCTGTGTTCCTGGATATCACGAACACATAGGGGCCCACGCCGGAGAACATCACAAGAACTGTCTCACCCGGCCTTACCTTCTCCATTATCCTTTTCCGCTCTGTGCTGAGCCTGGGCGAGAAATACACCTTTTCAGCATGCAGCAGGAGCCTCACATTGTTCTCCTTGTACTCTGTCTCCTTGCTCCTCCTGCCCGCTATTATCTTGAGCTTCCTGAGCCTGAACTCCCCTGAATGTATCCCTGTCTTCTTGGCCACTGTCCTTATGTTCTTCTGAAGGTCCAGGAGGGTATTGCCGATAAGCTTTTCCTTCTTCTCCAGCTCAGGAGGGATCTCTATTATGGCTATGGAACCGAGGGTATCATAGCTTCCCTTGAGCAGATCAAACTCTTTCGGGGTGAGTTTGCCCTTGAGGGCTTCCTTCAGTTTCATAAGATCACCATATAAGCTCCGGCAAGCATTATGACGCACGCTGTGAGCTTGAGCTTGAGGGCCTTCTCGTGGAATATTTCTCCGCCTATGAATGCAGAGACCAGTGTGCTGAGCCGTCTTATGGGCACCACCAGGACTATCAGTGCTGCAGGGACTGATATCGCCTTAAGAAAAAACAGATCGCTTACTACAACAAGCGCACATGCGACTATGAACCCCAGCCAGTCCCTTCTGAGAGCGAGCCTTATGTCCATGAGCCCGCCTTCCTTCCTGTATTTGAGTGATATGAATATGATTGCTATCAGCAGTATCTGCAGGAAATAATAGGAGTAGATGTCCACCGTCCTTACGACTATCTTGTCTATTATCGCGCAGAAGCTTATGAACACAAGGTATATGAGAAGCAGCACGAGCTTTTTCTCCTTCAGCACCTTCAATGGTTTTTTCAGGTGTATGATCTTATGGTCCGCTTCCATGACATACGCCCCGAGAAGCAGGAGGAGAATTCCCGAGATGTTGAATATGTTCGGCGTCTCATTGAGTATGATAAATCCGAAAACAAGCAGGAACAACGGGCTGAGGTTCTTCAGGGGCTCGACCTCCGAGATATCATAATGCCTCAGGAGCTTCAGGATTATGAAGGCTGCGACTGCAAGAAAGCAGGATTTCAGGCCTATGAGGGCCCATTGGGCGGGTGAAAGATAAAAATCAACCCTTGGAAGAAGCACGAGGAGGAATATGAATATTATAAGGTAATATGTTGAGGTGAACTGCAGGGTGTGCTCCCTTGACAGTATTTTCTTCTTGATGACATCAGAGACACCGAAGATTATTGCGGACAAAAGCGCAAGCAGATACCATTCCATATATCATGAAGGAGAGAGATTATTTAAATTTTTAACTATTGGAACATGAGATGGTGGTCATCCGAAGAACTGGTTGAGGCCTTTCTGGCTCTTATCGCTTTTCTCCTTCTCAAGCTTGGACAGGGAATCACTCACTCTCTTCTCTGAGAAGTCATGCCCGTCAACAAGAAGCTCCATCAGTTTGTCCCTGTCCGGCGCTTTCCATTCCATATTGTAGTCATCGGTCACAGGCATCCCTGTTATCGTGTCATACACCTGCTTCCAGGGGATATCAGAATGATCACTCCACCCCACCTCTTTGAAGAGGGAGTCAAAATCATCATCGTTCCCCTTTATCATTTTCAGGGCTTTTTTGGGGCCTATGCCCTTCACACCTCCATAGTTGTAGTCAGTTCCGACCAGAAGGCAGAGGGCTATGAGCTGGTCCTGGCTTATGCCCAGGGAATCAAGATTCTCCTTCAGGTCTATCATCTCCGGCCTGACTCCTGAAAAGCTCGCCTTGCCGGGCATCCTTCTCCTTTCTGTTATGGTAAGATTCCTCACAAGCCTCGGGACGCCGAACATCAGGCAGTCAAAATCCTGGCTTATCTCTGCATAAGCCTCTCCTCTCTTCACTATGTGGGCCGCCTGTGCCTCTCCCTCTGAAGGGGCGTCAATGACAGGCATGCCCAGCGCGCTTATAAGCTTCTTGGCTTCTTCTATCATCTCAGGAGTGAGCCTTGACATCCTTGAGGAGTATTTCTTCATCCCTTCGATGTCGCCTTCCTGTTTCGCTTTCTCATAATCCTTTGCAGCGTCTTCTTTAAGCCCTTTTCTTCTCTCTCTTTCCTTGTCCTTGAGTTCAGGGGGCCTGCCGTCAAATACGAACGCCAGATTAAGGCCTTTCTGCATAAGGCTGAGGCTGCGGTTGAAAAGCCCGTTCAGGTGGGAGGTCACACTGCCATTTGAGTCCATAAGAAGGGAACCATCATTCATCCTTATTGTGGTCAGGAATTGGTAGAGTATGTTATGGGCATCGACCACGAGATTTTTTCCCTTAAGGTCCTCGATGGTTATTTGCCTGCAGGCGGTTATCTCCTTAAGTTTGGTGCCCATAAAGAAGAAAGGAAGAAAGAATAATATAAATTTTATTATTTTATCATTTCACTTTTATGGTCAGAAGATCCTGGCCGGTGTTGTAATTATCCCAGAACCCATCTGAAGTCTCATACTCAAAGGTTATGTCGAAGGTATAGCTTCCAGGCACTGTCTCCTCACCCTCAGCCACATACGGCCCCACCTCGACTATGAGGGGGACTATCTTCTCCTCGCTGTCATCGAGAGTGAATGTGCTGAATGTGTTCCTTGAGAACCAGTTGTAGATTGTCTCATCCGTGTGTATGAGGTTGGAGAGGCCGCTGGTTTTTGCGTCCTCAATCTCAAGGTCGAGCCTGAACCTTTTGGTGTTAGGATATATGTTCTTGATGCCCACCGCAAACACGTATGAGTCCCCGATTTCCATGATCTTGTAGGGTGTTGAAAGTGCTACCCTCTCACCTTTGTCAAGCCTTTCCTCTGCAAGGTTCCTCTCGTCTGCCGAAAGTTCCATGCTAACGTCTGAGGCTTCCTCTGAAGCTGAATCCTGAGAGTCTCCCTCAGCAGAAGAACCGCTATCATATGAAGCGGTGCTGTCCTGGGCGCCTGTTTCGGCCTGCTGATCATCCCCTTCACTGTCAGGCGTCACAACAGTGTTCCCGTTGCCACATCCTGATAGTATGGTCAGGATGGCAATGACTGAAATGACATAAATCATCGGAATTAAACGTCTTGTTCTCATGCTTACACCCCCGCTATAAATCTCCTATTGATGAGCATTTATCATGGGCCTTTATATGCTTTTTGGTCTGGGATGGCACAATGGGTATAATGCATATACATTAATGGCAGAGGCACAGCGGCCACTAAGTCCTTCCCCTTCAGGATGATCATGCAAATCAGGGAGGGGGGGCAGAAGCTTATCAGGACCCGTATCTCAGGGGATGCCAGTGGCTTTAAAGCATCTGTATCAGAATTATCAGGAGGTAACCTGTGACGCAGCCGATGCTGAGGAAAGGCATGGCAGGGTAATACCTGTCCTCTTTGGAGAGCAGGAAAAGGAGGAGCAGCGCTATGCTGACCACAACAGGTATGATGGCAGTCTTGAGGAAGCCCGCCAGAACAGTATCAGTGAGCATGAGGTTCTTCATGACCACCCCTGCGAAGAGAAGGGGGAATCCTATATCTCCTCCCCCCAGTATCGCGCTCTTCCTGCCTTCAGCCCTTTCTTCAGCAGTCCCTTTTTTTCTCTTAACCTTTTCTGGCTTTTTACCTGATGTTTTTGCGCGTCTCTTCACCTTCTTGTAGGGTATGAACAGGCCGGCGAATATCTTTGATTCCGTCTGGAATTTTGCCATCCTGACCATGTGCTTTGATCTCCAGACAGCGTACATGTCATAGAGCGAGACAAGCACGAGCAGGATGAGCATTGCCTTCAGGTTTATTATGGGCACAAGTATGGCTGCGAGGCCCCCATACACGAGCGTTTCAGTTATGTTATGTATATATATGTTGGGCCTGTATATCTTCCATAGAGCCAGCGCAAGGGCTATCGCGAAAGCGGCATATTCGTTTATGAAGGCGCCCAGCGCCATAGTGAGGGTTATCAGGACTGCAAGGAAGAACCAAAGCTTCCACATCCTGTATGCCCCTGTCCTTATTATCAGAAGCACGAGCAGTGTCCCTATTATTATAGCGGCAAAGATATATATGTATGAGCTGGATTCCTCCACTTCCGGCCTCTCCATATCCATCGGAAGCTCAGCCCATGTCACATTGCCTGTCTGGGCGGTTACCTTGTGATCTATGTATTCGTTCGTCACCGCCAGGCCTACCAGCTGGGAAATGAAGAAGAACACCACCAATAACAGCGTTATCTTGAGATTATGTTTCATCATGGGGGGATTGCAGGAAATTATTTAAATGTGTTTTGCTGGCTTGAATCAGATGAGGCTCGCCCATAACATAAAGATAAGCGTGTTCTGCAAGCCGGAGGATGATTACAGTTCCATAATGGGCGCTTTCCTGTCCCTCTTCCCTTTCAGTCTTGAGGATGAGAAAGTGCAGCTCGAGGAGCAGAATGTTTTGGGGTTCAATGAGAGGGAGATAAGGGTATTTAATGCGTGGTTAGGGAGAGAATCGCTCACCAATTCATTCCTTAAGCACCTGAAGGAGCGTCTGGGGGGTGCCCAGTGCAGCAGGATAGCAGAGGAAGCGGAATCCAGGGTGGATGATGAGCTCTGCCTTTTCATAAGACTGGATAAGAAAAGCCTTGAGGCAGGGAAGTATGCGCTGACAGACAGGGGAGACTGCTTCCACATAAGGATAAAACTGTCAGTACATCCCAAAAGGAGGGAGAAAGCCGTCAGGCTGGCGCATGATATCTTCTCAACAAAACCCTAAAAACACCAAAAAGAGACAAAGAGGGTGCTGCAGGGGCATAGGATAAATTTTTATATGAATACCTATTCTTACAGGAGCATGAGCTTCATATGGACAGAAAAATACAGGCCCCAGAATTTCTCTGAGATAAGGGGGCAGAAGGATGTGGTCAGCAAGGTAGAGGCGCTTGTGAAGAGCAGGAACCTGCCGCATCTGCTTTTTGCGGGCCCCGCGGGTACAGGCAAGACCACTCTGGCCCTGGTCACGGCAAAACAGCTTTTTGGTGAGGGGTGGAGGTCCAATTTTCTGGAGCTCAACGCGTCTGATGAGAGAGGCATTGACATAATAAGGAACAAGGTGAAGGATTTCGCCAGGACAAGGGCTATTGGTGATGTGCCTTTCAAGATAATCTACCTTGACGAGTGCGATGCGCTGACGAGAGAGGCGCAGCAGGCCCTGAGAAGGACGATGGAGAATTACACCCAGACCTGCAGGTTCATACTATCAGCGAATTATTCCTCAAAGATAATAGATCCCATACAGAGCAGGTGCGCGATATTCAGGTTCAGGCCCCTAAGCAGGGATGATATAATGTCTATAATCGACAATATCGCGTCGGGGGAAGGCATAGAGGTATCAGGAGATGCTAAGACCGCCCTTTATGATGTGTCCAAAGGCGACTGCAGGAGGGTTGAGAACATAATGCAGAGCTGCGCTGCAGTAAGCAAAAGCATTGATGATGAGCTTGTCTTCTCGATGGCATCAGTGGCCAAGCCGAAGGAGGTGAAGAAGGCGCTGGAGCTGGCCCTGCAGAACAAGTTCATTGAGGCAAAGGATGAGCTGCTCAACATAATGCTTAAGTACGGCCTCAGCGGAGAGGACATAATCAGGCAGGTCCAGAAAGAGATACTTGATCTTGACATTGACGGCAGGCAGCAGATGGAGCTGATATCTTACTGCGGTGAAGCGGAATTCAGGGTCAGCGAGGGTTCTGATGAGTTCATACAGCTGGAGGCCCTGCTGAGCAGGTTCACGTTGGCGGGTGAAGGAAACAAGTGAGACAGCCACATCAGAGTACAGCCCTGAAACAGATAGATAAGGGGGTTTGTTCTGATTGGCTGAATGGTTCTCCATGATTCTCTGGAAACAGGAGAGAACATGAACAGAAAGAAGGATGGCGTGATGCTAAAGTGGGAAGAGAATCAAATAGGGATGAATTGATATGAAAAAGTGAAAGAAAAAGGGAAATTCATCCCTTGCTCTTTATCTTTACGCTCTGCTGTATGAGGTCCCTGTAATCATAGCTGAGAGTCAGGTCTATCTGTTTTGTGTAGAGCGCGCCTTCCTCCATCGGATTTTTCAGCTTGCACCTTATGGTCCCCTTGCCATTGACCAGTCTTGCCTCGTTCTCCTGGCCTGCGGCCCTGCAGTCCCACTCGTCAGGGTTGGATGTCTCGTCGATGCTGAACTCCAGCTGGCCGTATCTGGAATCGAAATCCTCTCCCGGCTTGGTCACGTCACCTCCGCCGACATTCTCAACCTGGTATTCGATAGCTATTATTCCGGAACCCGCTCTCGCCTGCTTGGCTGATTTCACGATAATCGGAGCGCCTGATGAGAATGATTCTCTCGGGCCCTCAATATCACAGACGGAATCGTCAGTTATGTCCTCCTTGAAGCAGACGTCAGGCACTGCCACATGGGTCTTGTAAGGGTATTTGTAACTTGCGAACACAGTCACGTCATAATAATTGGTCTGGAGGTCTATGTTGTACTCTGCATCACCAAAGTCAATCGTCTCTTCGCCTCCCAGTGTGTTGAATTCGGAAATCCCCTCGAGCTCTCCGGAATTGGTCTTCCTCATCTCGATTCCGCTGAAATCCTCTGGTGATATGCCCTTGAGCTTGAGCTCGACATCGCCTGCTTCCACATCCTGTTCGCCCTTGTTCTCCAGTGTGATCTCTATGGGTATTGTCTCATCCCCGTATATTGTGGGCATGCCATCCTCAACGACACCAAAACTCTCAAAACTCGCTATTATTCCCTGGGTGCCTCCTTCGTACGGCGATTCGGTGGTCTTTTTTTCCTCTCCTTCGCAGCCTGCAAGGAGCAATGCCCCTAACACCAAGATTATGAAAAGATGTTTCGCTCTCATTTTGACCTCCCTCTGTTCTTTTTTGTGAGATTGTTTTTTTATTTTTAATTCGTATTTGATTTTTGTTTCTCTTTCTTACTCCAATGAATGAAGGCAAGTCTTATTCTAATATGTATGCCTTCCTGGCTGCCTGTGTATTGTCACATCCTTTGCTATTGAATTCCTGTAGCCGTAATCAAGCACTATGGAGAGCGAAGTCTTATATGCTTCATCCCCCAGGTCTCCCTCCCAATAGCAGATTGCGAATCCTCCTCCATTTGATATGCGGACAATATCCGGCTCGCACCTGAGCTGCTTGTCAGAGAACTCGGCCCTTACCCCCACCATGTCCACATCTGTCCTCTCAAGCTGTGAGTGGCATTCGCTTATGGGTGCTGTGGGCCTTATGACTGTGCCTCCCCCCACATTCGCTATATTGACCTTGAACTGCACTCTTCTTCTGGAGCTCTGCTGTTCAACATTTGTTACTGCTACCGGAGCGCCCTGTGTTCCTCCTACCTGCGGGGCTCCAGCGACGCATACCTTTTCCTCATGGCTGACTCCGAAAGGGTCCGGATCTATACATACGCTTCCTGTCGCGTAAGTCCTGTACTTGTAGCATGCTGTGGCCTTTATGGTCTGTCTGAATAGGTCCTGCTCGTTCGGCATGTTGGCGGAGGACACAGTAAAGGTGTGGGTGTTGATCATGTTCCCTTGGGGATTGAACTCGTCCTTGCCCTGCGCCCTTATCCCTGTGAGCATTGTCCTGTCAAAACGCAGATAGTTCCTGTCGAAACCGCTCAGGTGTATATAACCCCCTTCGATATCATAGGCGCCCTTATTGGTGTATTCTATCGCCACGTCCATCCTGTCTCCTTCATATATGTCAGAGGGAGGGCTTCCTCTCACGAAATTGAGAACCAGCCCCTGGCTTCCTGTCCTGAATGTCTGCCTCTTTGATTGGTCCTCTTCAGGTTCAGTAAGGCCTGTGCATCCGAAGAGAGAAACCAGTATGCTGGCCATCAAAAGACCGATTAACAGACCAACCAATAATCTTTTTGCCCTCATTTTTCTACTCATTGATGCGGATATTATGATTTATGGACGCTTTCTTTATAAATATTTTTGTATGCCCGGCAGGTTATGCATTGATTTCTGAATCCGCTCTAAACCTATGAATTTTTATTGCCGAATACCCTGATCAATGTATAAGCTCTCAGGGCCTGTTCATCTCCACAGTCCTGGATATTGTCTGGCTGTAGCCGTAATTAAGCCTTACCTGCAGGGAGGTCTTATAACTCCCGTCCTCCTTGCTTATGATTCCTGGCTTAGTGGTGCAGATTATCCTGTCCTCATCCCCCCTTAGCTTGAGATTGACAGGCTCGCATCTTATATGGCCTGCCTTCATGGAATATCCTGAGAATGATATGTCATCAATCCTCACTGTTTTTAAATCCTCATGGCTGAGAGGGGAGGCCGAGCATGCCTGCCTTACCTTTCCCGGACTCAAAACAGTCCCTCTCCCTTTGTTAGATATATGTATTATGAACTGCGGCTTGATAGAATCATCCTCTCCTGCCATCATATTGACCTCGACCCTGTCAACAGAGACCGGCGCCCCCTGCCCCCCTGAAAGTGATATATCCTCAACATTACAGGTTTTCTCCTGAGGGTTCATGTCATATATGTCCGTGTCAACACAGAAATCCCCGCTGGCGAAAGTCTCATACCCATAGCATGATGTGAAGGAGATGCTTGACTCGTGTGTCGTGCTCTGCCTCTCGAGGGGAAGGGCTTCAACATTCGCTAAAAAAACCTTATTCCCCCCTGAAGGGAGCATCTGCGATTTTCCGTCAAGATCAAATGAGACCTCCTCCCCGCTACCGCCTATCTGGTGTGCGTCCTTCTCAAGGTCCCATCCTTTTATCCTCATGTAATTATCCTCGACATTCAGGATCAGATAACCATTCTTTATGTCATGGGCCCCTTTATTATGCATTTCTATGCCTGCCTGGAAAGGCGCCACGCTGCCTTCCTCGGGAGCGATTATCTCTGAAGGGGGAGCATTCTTCAGGAAGGATACCTTCAACCCCTCAGTTCCAGTGTGTATCTCCACATCCTTTATGCCCTCATCAGGTTTTATGAGACTGCTGCAGCCCGCGGAAAGGATCATGCAGGAAATCATCACCAGGGCAAGGGCGGTTCCTGCTCCTCCTGCAGGCAGGGTCATGCCTGCTTTCAGCTCTTTAATTCTTATCATACTACCTCCACGTTCCATTTCCTTTCCTCTATCAGCTCGCCCTCCTTGCTGACTGCCTGGAAGGTTATAACCGCGCTGCCTGCCTCATCTGATGAGAATATGTAAGATGTCTGGTCAGGCGCTGTCTCCTCCTTGACACCTTTGACACCCCATGCGTATGAGATATCGCCAGGGTCCTTCAGGGTTACAGAGAATACCTCTTTCTCGCCCTTATCAAGCGTAATTGAGGATGATGAAGGGCTGTAGGAGAATGATGGCTCGGCTTTCTTCTCCTGGCCCTCGCCGCCGGGGGTGACATTCTCATCGACAAGAGGCTCTTTGATCATGACAGAAGTGGATTTCTCAAGCTCATACACGTAATCAACTGTGGTCTTGAAGTATTTGGTGACGAGAGGGTATGATCCCATGAGCATATTTATGTTTTTAGGCCTTGCCCTGCAGGCTATCGAGTGATAACCTTTGACATTCTTTATGCTGTTCAGGCCGAGCCTCCCCTCCTCTGCCTGATCCTTTATGGTATAAACCACTGAATATTTCCCGTCCTCGCACTCATCCTCCCGGCATGGCCTTTTCTCAAATGCATGATCGCAGTATATTATCTCAAGAGATTCAGGTATCTTTATTATGATATCATTGACTTCCTTTATCTTGCCCTCCCACCCATTCTCAAGGGTTATGCCTAGCTTTATGTCCTGGGAGCTGGTGGGGCTCACACCCATAGGTACCTCAGAGGTCTCCATGCCAAGGGATATCGGTCCGTTGGTGTACGTCGCCGAGGGCTTCTTGTCCTTTATCTCATACTGGTCCAGAGGGTCTATCCCTTCCCTCCTCATCGACCTGAGCGTTTCCAGGTTCATGAAGTATCCTTTTATGTATGACATTGTGCGGAAGTTGAAATCCGCTTTGACAAAGATGCTATTGGGGCCTTCTTCAAAGAAGCCTGGAGGGAATTCGCATGTTATGTATTTCTCCTCCTCTGTGCTGGTCTTCATAACGAACTCATCATCATCTGATGTCGGATCCGCATCCCCTTTCTCCTTCTTCAGCTCATAGTCCTCCATCTTCTCGCCCCAGCATGATGCAGTGACAGTAATTGTCTTGTCAGGGTCAAGAGTCCTCGCCAGCAGGGTGGCCCAGACGACAACCACTTCATTGGAATAGAATTCTCTGGTGACGGGCTTGACATCCTTCAGGTAAACGCCTATCGGCCGGTTCTTGCCCTGCTCCACCCGGCCGGTATAATAATCCCCTGTGGCGTATTGTATCTGTTTCTCTGCTGTTTTCCTGACCTTGGATGGTATGCCCACTATCACTTTCCAGGAGAGCTGAAGGCCCTCCTTGAATTTTTCACCTATCGTATTGATTGTGCCTGCAGCGCCTGTCTGCATCTGTCCTATGTCGAAGTCAATGGCTATCGAATTCCATATGAGTGGTATGAGGAGCACAAGCACGAAAAAGACATATGCTACTCTTGCCACCCTGACCACTCTTGTTGTGGGCATGCCGAACATTATCACGATTGGCCAGACAGGCACGAGGATGAGGATCGTCTTTATTGTCTCCTCTATATTGAGAAGGTTGAATATGAACTCATTCATCAGCAGGAGCGGCAGGAAGAAAGCTATGGCTGATATCACAAGAGGGGGCACTAATGCCTTCATATCGCCTATGCCCTGCTCGTGCTGGCTGAATATGAAGAGCCAGGCGAAGATTGCAAACATAAGGAGTATGATTGCTCTTGTTTTGGTAAAAGAGAACATATAAGGTGCGATACCATACGGCCCTACATCTAAAAAATGCAGAGCGAAAGACGCGAAAAGAAGTATGTTTATGGCCATGAACAGCTTCTGGCTGATCCTCCACGCGCCCTTTGCCCCTTTATAAGCCAATGATCCTGCGCCTGCGACCGTCGCTCCAGCAGCCACTCCTTTGAGGCCCGCACCCCTTATCTGTTCAGGAGTGGGTGTTGCCCTTCTCACGCCCCCTGAGAATCTTCTTGCCGCTCCGCCCATCCTGCCTGCGGCAGGGCCCGCTTTTCCCGCAGCACCTCCCAGCTTGCCCTTTGCCGAGCTTAATTTGCCTGCGAGGCTTCCAAGCTTTCCTTTCGCAGCGCCTCCTGCGCCCTTGAATTTTGTCCCTGCCTTGAGCAGTGATTCTTTCCAGCCCATCTTACCCTCTTTTAATCCTCTTATCCAGCTTGCTGTATCTTCACGAGGCTATGCCCCCTGATCTGGTGTTCCGTCCGATATGGCCTGTCCGATGATACGCACAATCCCTGAACCAATACTAAACAGGCAGTTAGCTCAGCAGGTTTTACATCGCATCCGTTCCCTGGGTGCGTACCACTGTCCTTCATTTCTGAGGCACCCTTCATACCATGGGCGATATATGATTATGTAATCATGTCAAAACAGCTTTGAGCGGGCGGCCTGCACTCAGCTCTCCCTGGCAAGCACTTTCATGTTCACCACATCCAGCACTGTCTTGGGTTTTATCTCTATGACATTATTGCCTTCCCTTACCATGCTGTTTATGTTGAGGTCATAGGTCCTGTCCCTTGTGTCGATGCCCCTCTGGTGGTTGTTGACCCATATCTACGCCTTCTTCTGCTCTGTGTCGCCCACGAACTCAAAGTAAAGAATTACATCAATATCCCCTTCTACAATATCATCATGTATCGACTTGTTTATCTCAAAATAGTAGGTGGGGTATACCATCTCTTTCAGATCGGTCTTCACCACTATGTTGTCTATCAGGTATGATCCTTCTGTTGTGCTGAATTTGAGCTTGTTCTCGCCGCTCAGCAGGAGATGAGGCGACACCTCAAGGGGCCTGAGGATACCGCAGTCAGGCACTGACGAGTATATCCTGTTGTTGTTCAGCACTATCTCAAGAGGGCCCACTTCCTTGATGTCACAGTCAGGGAAGAACTTGACGAAAACCCTGTCAAGGTTGTTCTTCTCTGTGCCCGTCACCTGGAACACCAGCTCTGACTCCCTGGTGCTGACATCAGTGACATCAGCTGTTATCTTTATGTTCTCAAGTATGTATTCGTTAGTGCGCCAGAACTTCCACCCGACGCCTGAGACCATGATCTCCAGAGTGTTATGGTCCTCAAGCAGCCTTTTCGGGAGCTTTATGGGTTCGGCATTTGCAGAATTGAATTCATTATTGACGATCTCATTGCCGTTCAGCTTCATGATGAGCCTGCCCCTCCTGTTCTTGACATTGAATGAGAGCAGGATATCCTCAGTGTGCTCTATCTCGGGTATGGAGAATGTTAGATTCACCTTTGACTTGTCGAACCAGGCGTTCTTCACGTAGATGGACTGCCTGGACTGGAGAACCACTGCATCAGTGGTGGTATAGAGGTTCACTGACGGCAGTGTGTGCTCGACTTCCTTCTGCGATATATAATCAAGCCTGCCCGGACTCTCGACCAGGAGCGTGGAGTTCGGCCCTGACAATGAAGTGCCCCCTCCGCTGTCTGCCGTAGTGTTCTCATCAAGAAGCTCCGCCCTGTCCTCAGGGGGGATCATGAGTATGTATATCACTATCAATGCCGCTATAACACCTACAAGAACCGCCGCGCTCGCGCCGCTAAGGCCTGAAGGCTGCCCTTTTTTTGACCTGATAAGCCTGATATCAAGCTTCATATCGGTAAAATAAATAGCTTTATATATAAATGTTTTTCTGTTTTCCCCTGAATCAGGCATTTCCGGCCCTGAATGAAGGGCCCCTGCTACATACGCCGAGGTGCATATGATGAAGGTTATCCATTCTGACTTCAGGAAAGGCGAAGTGAAGATTGCTGTTGACAGCCTTGACGATTTGTGGTATCTGAGCAACATAATAGAGAACGGCGACACAGTGAAAGGTCAGACTGTGAGGAAGATAAAGCTCGGAGAAGAAGGGGACAGGAAGACGAGCATAAACAAGAGGAATGTATTTCTTTCAATCAGTGTGGAGAATGTTGAGTTCCATAAGTATTCAAACAGCCTCAGGATTTCAGGGGTGATAGCGGAAGGGCCTGAGGATGTTGCAAGAGGATCCCACCACACATTCAATGTTGAAGAGGGCACAAAGCTGACAATACAGAAGGAGAGCTGGCCTGAATTCCAGAAGAAAAGGCTTAAGGAGGCATCCCAGCAGAAGGCCGCGAGCATACTGATCTGTATCATGGACAGGGAGGAGGCATACTTTGCGCTCATGAAAAGCTCAGGGTATGAGCTGCTCTCAACGATAAAAGGAGAGGTGGAGAGGAAGGACAGGGAATCGCAGAAGGGAAGGGATTTTTATGGCGAGATAATATCCGCGCTGAAGAACTATGATGAGAGATACAAGCTTGACAGGATAGTGCTGGCCAGCCCCGCCTTCTGGAAGGAGGACCTCATGAACTCTCTGAAGGATGAGGGGCTGAAAAAGAGGATAGTCCTGGCGAACTGCTCAAGCTCTGACGAGAAGGCATTCAATGAAGTGCTCAAGAGGCCTGAGGTGCAGGAAGCGCTGAGGCAGGACCGCATGACAAGAGAGATCAACAAGGTGGAGAGGCTGCTCGCAGAGATCTCCAAAGGAGGCCCCGCTTCTTACGGCCTGAGGCAGGTCGAGCAGGCGGCCGCAGCTGGCGCTGTGGAGGAGCTCCTCATAACAGACTCATGCATAAATGATTCAAGGCAGTCCGGAGAGTATGAAATGATAGACAAACTCCTGAAGACAGCGGAATCCTCAGGGGGTGAGATCCACATGATAAGCTCTGAACATGACGGGGGGAAGAAGCTTGACGGACTCGGGGGCATTGGGGCGATGCTGAGGTACCGGATGGAATGACACTGCCCATCATGCTATGTGCTGATGCCATGGAATATGCAGGGGGCATCATCAGACAGGCATCTGGCGTCAAACTTTCATGCGCCAAGAAGCTCTCTAACCTCTCTCGCAATCATCCTTGCCTCATCAGTCCTCACCGTGAGGACATTCTTTATCCTGAGATGGCCAAGATACTTTCTTATCCTGTTCCTTATGGCAGCGCTGTTCTCACCAATCCCTCCTGTGAAAACAAGCATGTCTATCCCGTTCATGGCGGCCGCATACGCGCCTATGTATTTGGCGGCGCGATAGCAGAACACATCCACTGCCAGCTTCGCTTTCCTGCTCTTCGATTCCAGAAGTTTTCTCATGTCACTGCTGAGGCCTGATATGCCGAGCAGGCCTGATTCCTTGTTGAGCATATTGTGTATCCTTTTAGGGCTGTGTCCTTTTGCTGTCAGGAACTGCATTATCCCTGGATCTATGTCCCCGCTCCTCGTGCCCATCACAAGGCCTTCCAGAGGGGTCATGCCCATCGATGTGTCTATGCTCTTTCCGTTCCTTATTGCTGTTACAGAACAACCATTGCCCAAGTGGCAGGTAACTATCCTCTGCTTTCTTATGTCTTTCCTAAGCCTCCGGCATGCCTCATGCGCGACATACTTGTGGCTCGTGCCGTGGAATCCATATCTTCTTATCCTGTGCCTGCCTGACACATCAGAAGGAATCGCGTAGGTATACGCCTTTTCGGGCATGCTCTGATGGAATGCTGTGTCAAAGACAGCGATCTGTGGCTTGTCGAATATCCTCCTGCATATCCTTATCCCCTCGATCTCTGAGGGGTTGTGCAAGGGCGCAAGATCAGAAACCTTCTCAAGTTCCTTCATCAGAGCGCTGTTTATCCTTTGGGGCCTCTCAATCCTTCCTCCGTGCACAACGCGGTGGCCGACAGCATCTATGCTTATGCCCTTCCTGCTTATGATGCCCGATACCTTCAGCATCACCTTCCTGAAGTCATCTTTCTTTTTCAGTCCTTCAATGATGCCCTTGATCATCCTTTTTTCGTTGTCAAACACCTCATACTTGACAGAAGAGGACCCCACATTGAAAACCAGCACTTTCATTTTTCATCCACCACCTTTTACGGCCTTCTTCATCAGCAGTATCGAATAGTATCATCCGGCAGTGTATATAAATTTTTTCAATGTATGCGATGCATGCCTTTCAAAAGATTTAAATAAAAAGCAGTGGAGGGACTATCTATCATGGGAGATGAGAGGGGGCCTTCAGGTCCTGAAGAGAAAGAGGAAAAAGAGGTGCTGAGCGGGGGGGCGCATGATAGGTTTCCCCCTCCCGAATGGTTCAGGCAGAAGGCCCGCATAAAAAGTTTTGAGGAGTATGAGAGGGAATACAACAGATCAATAGAGGATCCTGATTCTTACTGGAAAGACAAGGCGGAACAGATTGACTGGTTCGAAAAGAAAGACGGAAAGATATACTTCTGGGACGAAAAGGAGAGTATCTGCAAGTGGTTTGAGGGATGGAAGCTCAACGCATGCTACAACTGCATTGACAGGCACCTTGCTGACAAGGGGGAAAAGACAGCGATAATCTGGCAGGGCGAACCTGAAGATGATAAGAGGACCTTCACGTACAAGGAGCTGCACAGGGAGGTGTGCAGGTTCGCCAATGTGCTAAAATCAAAAGGCGTAAAGAAAGGTGACAGGGTATGCGTCTATCTTCCTATGATACCTGAGCTTGCGATAAGCATGCTCGCCTGCGCAAGGATAGGGGCGGTCCATTCCGTTGTTTTTGCTGCGTTCAGCCCCGCCGCATTGAGGGACAGGATTGATGATTCAAAAGCAAAACTCCTTATCACCGCAGACGGCAGTTTCAGGAAAGGCAGGGTGTATCCGATAAAACAGAATGCTGATGAGGCCCTAAGTGAGGGATGCGGAAGCATAGAGAACGTGATCGTGGTCAGAAGGACAGGAAGCGAGACAGACATGAAAGAGGAGAGGGACACCTGGCTGGACGAGGAGATCAAGGTTGTGTCTGATGAGTGCGAGGCAGAAGAGATGGACGCAGAGGATATGCTGTTCATACTCTACACCAGCGGGACCACAGGCAAGCCTAAGGGCGTTGTCCACACCACAGGAGGGTACCTGCTTTACGCCTACCAGACATTCAAGTGGGTGTTTGATATAAGGGATGAGGATATATACTGGTGTACTGCTGACATCTGCTGGATAACAGGCCATAGTTACATAGTTTACGGGCCCCTGGCGAACGCCGCCACCACTGTGATGTTTGAAGGGGCCCCGACATATCCCGAGCCTGACAGGTTCTGGAAGATCGTTGAGGACCTTAAAGTAAGCGTATTCTACACTGCTCCCACTGCAGTGAGAGCGCTTGCAGCAGAGGGCGATGAATGGCCAAAAAAGCATGATCTCAGCAGCCTGAGACTACTGGGCAGTGTGGGCGAGCCCATAAACCCTGAGGCGTGGAGATGGTATCATGATAATATAGGGAGAGGGGAATGCCCAATTGTTGACACGTGGTGGCAGACAGAGACAGGTGGGATAATGATAACTCCTCTTCCTGGAGCGATGGATCTCAAGCCGGGATGCGCGATGAAGCCTTTTCCAGGCGTCAATCCTGCAGTGCTGAGGGAAGACGGCTCTGAAGCAGAGAGGGAAGAGAATGGTTATCTCGTGATAAAACAGCCATGGCCGGGAATGCTGAGAACATTATACAACAACCATGAGAGATTCAGGGAAACATACTTCTCAAGGTTCAGGGGGATGTATTTCACAGGGGACGGCGCTAAGAGAGACATCGAGGGGGACATCTGGCTGATGGGAAGGATTGATGATGTCATAAATGTCTCAGGTCACAGGGTGGGCACTGCAGAGATTGAAAGCGCACTGGTGAAGCATGGTGATGTCGCTGAAGCTGCGGTCGTGCCTTACCCCCACAAGATAAAGGGAAGTGGGATCTATGCCTTTGTCACGCTCAACAAGGGTGTGGAGAAGAGCGAAGACCTGAAAAAATCCCTTACTGGACTGGTTTGTGATGAGATAAGCAAGGTCGTAAAGCCGGATAAGATACAGTTCTCTGATGCCCTGCCCAAGACAAGATCAGGCAAGATAATGCGGCGCATACTCAGGAAGATAGCTGAAGGATCACAGGATATAGGGGATACGTCAACGCTTGCTGACCCTTCAGTCGTTGATAAGCTGCTTGAAGAGAGGCAATGAACACATCTCATGCGCACACACAGCCGAAAAATTTGATCAAAACGATGCCGGAAGATTGCTGATGTCTCTGGAAAAAATAAGGGTGATGGTGCAGCAGGCTGAATTCATGAGCCAGGATGACATAGAAGAGATAAAGGAATGCATAGGCCTTCTGAAAAAGAGTGAATGTTCTGATGGCAGGGTTCTTGAAGAGCATTTCTTCACAAAAGAGTTTGGTTTCCCAAAAGACTGGAAAGAATACAAATGGTATGTTGTCCAGATGCTGGACGAGTATTGTATAGTGACTCCTGAGGAAGCAAGGAAATTCTATGACAGGGGCCTCATATAATCCAGGGCATCAGAGCGCTCTCAATGGAAAGGGATTGAGGGAAGGGCGAACCTGATGGGGGTGGGATGGTGAATGTGAATGGGATTTATGAATGGGTTTTACAAGAGCGGACGCATTCGCCTCGTCAGTCCGCCTGCTCATGCGCATTCCCGTAATCCTTCTTTTGCGCTTCGATTACTGTTATGGCTGTTATGTCTACAATCTCCCGGACAGAACACCCCCTTGAGAGGTCATTAACCGGTTTTTTCAGGCCCTGAAGCACCGGCCCTACAGCCTGGGCCTTGCCGAAGAATGTTGCGAGCTTGTATCCTATGTTGGCTGCATTGAGCTCAGGGAATATGAGGACATTCGCTCCGCCATGCAGTTTGCAGTCAGGGCATTTTATCCTGCATACCTTGGGATCCACAGCAGCGTCAAGCTGCAATTCACCGTCAATGAGAAGGTCCGGAGCGTGGTATTGGGCTATCTCTGTGGCTTCTTTCACTTTTTTCACCATCGGATGCTTCGCTGAACCCTTTGTGGAGAATGACAGCATCGCCACCTCGGGCTCCAGACCGAACCTTTTTGCGGTCATGGCGGTATCGATGGCTATGTTGGCCAGGTCTTTCGCGTCAGGATCCGGCTCCACAGCAGCATCAGCGAAAAGCATCAGCTTGTTCTTGAACATCATGAAGAATACCCCTGATACCTTATGGAACTTCTTCTTGGTCCCTATTATCTCGAATGCAGGCAGAAGGGTATGCGATGTGGGATGCACAGCACCTGATATGAGGCCATCCGCATCCCCTGTCTGGACCATCATCACCCCGAAATGGACGGGTTCTTTCATTTTCTTCCTTGCCTTTTCAAGGGTGATCCCCTTGTGTTTCCTCAGCCTGTAAAACTCCTGGGAGTAAGAGTCAAGTTTCTTTGAATCCTCTGCCCCTATTATTTCGACCGTGTTCCGATCTATTGCGAGCCCGAGCTCTTTTATCCTGCCTATAATCTCTTTCTCATCGCCAATGAGGACAGGGCAGGCGATGCCTTCCCTTGTTATGGTTTCTATGGCCTTCAGTGTCCTTTCCTCTGTGGATTCAGGGTAGACTATCCTCTTGGGTTTTTTCTTTGCTTCTTCAATCCATTTTTCCATTATTTTTCTCATTGCCATCTCGTAAGATATTCCATTATTTAAAAATTTGCACATACCGTGCAGGTCATACCCTGCCCAACCCCCCTAAACCCCTACTCAAAGGGGATGTTTCACATCTATAAGAGAGTGAAAAACCGTAACATATTAATAGTAGTACTACTTTTTCATTCACTGGGCAGGTAAAAATCGCCCAAAAAAAGAAAAAAGGGGGTTGGAAAATGATAGTAAAGGAGGATTTTTTAAACAGGCTGAGAAGGTATTTCTCGCTGAATCTGTATGAAGTGAAGATTTGGACGGCTCTTCTTAGTAGGGGTGTGTCTACTGCTGGTGAGTTGTCTGATATTGCTAATGTTCCGAGGAGCAGGAGTTATGATGTTCTTGAGAGCCTCGAGAAGAAAGGGTTCGCAGTTACCAAGATCGGGAAGCCTATCAAGTACATTGCTGTACCCCCATCAGAAGTGATCGAGAGGGTCAAGAAGAACATGAAGTCGGATGCTGACGAGAAGGTCAAGAAGCTTGAGGAACTGAAAGGCACTGATGTCATAGACGAACTCAATACGCTCCACACACAGGGGGTTGATCTCGTCGAGCCTTCAGACCTCAGCGGCTCATTGAGGGGGAGGCATAACCTGTACAACCACCTTGAGCTGACCATAAGGAACGCCGAGAACTCTGTCACGATAATGACGACTGCACAGGGGCTCATGAGGAAGATAGAGGGGCTGAAACCCACATTCGAGAAGCTAAAGAAGAGGGGAGTGAAGGTGAGGATTGCCGCACCGATAACAAAAGAGGCAGTCTCATCAGTGAAGGATGTGCAGAGCGTGGCAGAGGTGAGGCACACGAACTCAAAAGCCAGATTCTGCCTGGTTGATGGCAAGGAAGTGATATTCATGGTGCTTGATGACCAGGAGGTCCATCCCACATATGATGTCGGAATCTGGGTGAACACCCCGTTCTTTGCGAACGCGCTGGAGAACCTCTATGACCTCGCGTGGAAAAGCATGAAACCCGCTAAGGAGATGGTCAAGTAGGCGTCCAATAATCCTCTTTTTTCTTATTCTTTTTTTCTCTTCTGAGTCACGGCCTGACAAAAAGCTTTTTAAATCACTTTGACCTTATTGAACAGCATGACAGAGGAAGACATCAAAAGCATCACAGACAATCTTCACCCTCTTGAGAGGAAAGTGCTGCCACACATCGGGAAAACAAGTTCATTGAAGGAACTGACTGAGAAGAGCGGCCTCAAGCAGGTGGAGGTGATGAGGGCCCTGCAGTGGCTTGAGAACAAAGGGCTTCTGGAACTGCATTCAAAAAAGAAGACCATCATTGAACTCGACAGCAATGGGAAGGAATACACAGAGAAGGGGTTGCCGGAAAAGAGATTTCTCCGCTGTATAAGGGATGGCTGGCTGCAATTTGATGAGATACAGGAGAGAGCAGGCCTCAGCAGGGAGGAGTTCAATGTCTGCATAGGCGTGCTGAAAAGGAAAGCAGCCATAGAAGTGAAGGAGAAAAAAGCAGGGATCACAGGACAGGGCCTGAAAATTCTGGAGAAAAAAAGCCTTGAGGAGCAGCTTATAGAGAAGATACACAAAACCAAGACCGATCCTGAATCGCTGGAGGATGAGGAGAGATTCGCTTACGAAAGCCTCAAGAAGAGGAAAGGGATAATCAAGGAATCCGCTGAAAAGACAGTCCAGGCAAGCCTCACAGAAGAAGGGGAAAGAGCCAGGAAGTCAGCAGCCAGAGGCAACAGAAAGAAGGATAAAGATGTGGTGGACAGGCTCACTCCAGGAATGATCAGGGATTCTGCATGGAAAAACAAAAGGTTCAGGAAGTATGATATAACCTCGCCCGTGCCAAGGATACACGGAGGGAAAAGGCATTTCGTCAATCAGGCAATAAGAGACATCAAGAGGGTGTGGCTGGACATGGGCTTCAGTGAGATGACAGGCCCAATGCTTGACACCTCATTCTGGAATTTTGATGCCTTATTCACAGCCCAGGATCATCCGGTGAGGGAACTGCAGGACACATTCTACATAAAGAATCCTGAGATGGGAAAGCTTCCTGACAGTAAAACAGTGAAGAGGGTGAAAAGAGCGCATGAGGATGGAGGGGATACGGGCTCAAAAGGATGGGGTTACAAGTGGAGTGAAGAAGAGGCGAAGAGGAATGTTCTCAGGACGCATACCACCGTGCTGAGCGCAAAGACCATCGCAAGGCTGAAGAGATCCGAACTCCCCGCCAAGTTCTTCTCTGTAGCGAAATGCTTCAGGAATGAAGCGCTGGACTGGACCCACCTTTTCGAGCTGCACCAGATAGAGGGTATTGTTGTGGATCCTGATGCGAACTTCAGGCACCTCTTGGGGTATCTCAGGGAATTCTTCAGGAAACTGGGCTATGACAAGGTAAGGGTGAGACCGGCATACTTCCCGTACACAGAACCCTCAGCAGAAGTGGAAGTGTTCCATCCTGTGAAGAAGAGATGGATAGAGCTGGCTGGTGCAGGAATGTTCAGGCCTGAAGTAGTGAAGCCCCTGATAGGCGAGGAAGTGCCTGTCCTCGCATGGGGGATGGGGCTGGAGAGGAGCATAGCGGAATATTTTAACATAGATGATATAAGAAATATCTATAACAATGACCTGAAAATGCTCAGGGAGATAAAAATATGGAGGGATTAATATGCTGGTTTTGGGTGTGACAGGATTCGGACTGCTCTTCATCGCTTACGTGCTGAGCCTTTTTGCTGTACTGGATCAGGAATCAGTGGTTTTCAACATCCTCAATTTTGCGGGGGCCGCGCTGATAGCTTATTTCATCTACAGCGAGGGCATGGTTTATATAGCCCTTCTCCCCTCAGCATGGGCCATTATTGCAGTGTATTATATGATAGGCCATAAGATACCTCACAAGGGAAAACACAACAGCCAGAGACACAACAATCACTGATATAGCAAAGACTATGAAAGATTGTTATGATCATTATAAGAGTATCGAATATTAAAATGTCAATCAGCGGATGATCGCAAAGGAGAGCTGAAAAGAATGCCCACAATAACATTGAACAAAAAAGTTTTCGAGAGGCTGGTCGGAAGGAAGATGCCTGCTGGAGAACTGAAGGAGACCATAAGCTATATAGGCACGGACCTTGAGGGGATTGAAGGCAATGAGATACACGTTGAAGTATTCCCTAACAGGCCGGACATGCTGTCCGAACAGGGGTTTGCAAGAGCCATCTCATCATTCACTGGCATAAAGAAAGGACTCAGAGGATACAAGGCCAAAAAGTCAGGAGAGAAGGTCATAATAGACAGGTCAGTCTCTAAAGTCAGGCCTTACACGGCATGCGCGATAGTGAAGAATCTTGATTTTGATGATGAGAAGATAAAAGAGCTGGTGGAGATACAGGAAAAACTCCATATGACTTATGGCAGGAAGAGGAAGAAAGCAGCAATAGGCATATATCCTTACGAAAAGATAAAACCCCCCATAAGGTTCATGGCCAGTCCCCCCAAGGAGATAAGATTCAGGCCCCTTGAATCGGAGAAGGAGATGGACGCAGCTCAGGTGCTGAGAGATACAAGCGCAGGCAGGGAATACGGCGGACTGCTCGAAGGGCTGGACAAGTATCCTTTCTTCATCGACTCGAAAGGCAACATACTCTCGATGCCCCCCATAATCAACTCGCACACGACAGGCAAGATCAGCGAGGACACAAAAGAGGTCTTTATCGAGTGTTCAGGTTTTGATTTCAATGTTCTCAGCGTATGCCTCAACATCATAGTCACTGCACTGGCTGATATGGGAGGGGAGATATATTCGATGGAACTCGAGTACTGTGACACCAAGAGAAGGACACCTGACCTGGAACCACGAAGGATAAAAGTGAACCCCCGCTACATCAATAGTCTTCTGGGCCTGAATCTGAAGGAGAAAGATATAAAGGACTGCCTCGAAAGGATGGGATACGGATACTCAAAAGGGACTGCGCTGGTCCCCCCCTACCGCGCCGACGTGCTGCACCAGGTCGATATCGTTGAGGATATTGGGATCGCTTACGGGTATAAGAATTTCAATGAAGAGATACCCAAAGTGGCCACAACAGCGAGAGAAGACCCCTTCAATATATTCAAGGGAAGGATAGCTGACCTGCTCACAGGCCTGGGCATGATAGAGACCAGTACATACAATCTGATAGACAAGAAAACCCAGACAAAAGACTGCGGCCTCGACGTGGAGGTGGTTGAGATAATAGATCCGGTGAGCAGGGACTATAACTCACTGAGATTCTGGATGATTCCGAGCCTCCTCAATGTGCTTAAGAACAATAAGCATAACGAGTTCCCCCAGCGCATATTTGAGATAGGGAGTGTTTTCAAGCGCAGCGACAAGGAGGAAAGCGGGGTAAGCGAGGCCGCCCGCCTTGGCGTGCTGCTCTGCGGTTCAAAGGCGGATTTCACTGATATCATGCAGGTAGCTGATTACATAATGAGGATGCTGGGAGCGGAATATGAGGTCATGGAGACACAATTTCCCCCTTTCATAGAGGGCAGAGCAGGGAGGATTGCCGTCAATGGCAAGAAAGTGGCCTATATAGGCGAAACACATCCTGCTGTGCTTGAGAGATTTGATATCGAGACACCTGTTGCGGCCCTTGAACTGAACCTGACTGACCTTTTCAAGGTATTAGAGAGCGCATGAAACGTCCACCAAAAAGAATAAGATCATAAGAATAAGAGACAGTCATTCTTTGTTCCGGGCCTTATTTTGCCCTGTCCCTGAACCGCTTTTAGCATTCCCGCTTTCCTTTACGCTCTGTCCGCTTGCTGGGGCGGCCTTTCCGCTCTTACCTGCACCGCCGCTCTTATCCGCACCGACATTCCCTGATTTTCCGGGTGTTTTTTCAGTGTCAGTGCTGTCCCCTCCTCCACTCTTGTCACTGCCTGCGGCTTTCGGGGCCCCTTCTTTCCGGGACTGCCCTTTTGTCTTCCTCTTCTTGACAGGCTTCTCGGGCTTGGTCTTGCTTTTTTTCTTCTCTTCCTTCACTTCTATATTGAGTTTCCTGAACTCTTCCATCACATCATTGTGGGTTGCGTTCTTCTTTATCTTGATAGAATCCTGAAGGGGTTCCAGATGCCTGATGTTGCATCTTTTCCTCCTGGTCTGGCCGTCTATGGTCACATATCCGTTTTCAGGAGCATCCAATGCAACGCATTTCAGGCCTGCATCCCTTCCTGCAATCTTTAAGCATAACCTGCCCGGTTCGATCATTTCATTCACCTTATTGTTTTGGATCCTCTCTGGATTTGTTGATCTGGAATTCCTGTCTAGAGCCTTTTATGAGTTTCGCCCTTGTGCATTTTGAGCAAAGGACACCCCCGTAAGGCCTTTGGGGCCTTTTATGGCTTTTTGTGAGGTTTTTCATCTTTTTGGGCCTCTCTCTGGCTGTTCCGCTAAGTTCAGTGCCGCATGAGGCGCATTTGGCCTTTGAAGGCTTCTTTGGCCTGTAGAAAAGCCTTGATATTCCTTTTGGAGCCCTCCTGAATACCCTTCTCAGCGTCCTGGATTTTTGTCTTCCTGTAGGCATTGTTACTCCTGAGGAAACAGGCCTCTTTATAAATGTTTTGTGAATCCGGATTTTATGAGGCCATTGGAACCCTAAAAATGACCTGGAATGAGGCAGGTACAGATAGCAAAAAGCCCGTTAAAACGAAAATTTTAAAAATGGGAAACACGGTATTTAAGGTATGAAAAATAACTCTTATGGGCCCATATTTTCAATACCCCCCTTTATCACAATGTCGATGTTCTCAGATGATAAATCCATCACCAACTCTGAGCGACCACGGGAACACAGAATGGATGAGCCGGGAAGGGGCACCAATTATATCATAGATATCATGGCTGATGCCATAAACGGCCAAGGCCCTTTTTTTGTGCCTTGCTGGCCGGTCTCAAATACAACAGGAGTTCTTGCCTAAAATGAAGCTTTCAAATAAACTAATAGATGAGGTCATTGCCGAACTTGTGGGGGAGGATGCCATACCTCTTGTCAAGGCCCTCAAGAACAGGAAGAATGTTTCTGAATTCAAGCTTGCAGAGAAGCTTGGGCAAGAGATAAATGTAGTCAGGAACATGCTCTACAGGCTCTACCACCTCAACCTGGTGTCCTTCGTCAGAAGAAAAGACAGGGTCAAAGGGTGGTATATCTATTACTGGACCTTCAAGACAAAGATGATAAAATACCTTGCAGAACAGCTCAGGAAGAAGAAACTCGAAAAAACTAAAGAGAAGCTGGAGAGGGAGAAGAACAGCCAGTTCTTCAACTGCCCTAACAAGTGCATGCGGCTCAGCTTCGATCAGGTGGTGGATTTCCGTTTCAAATGCCCTGAATGCGGCGCGATAATGGAACAGGAAGATCCGAAGGAGATAGTGGAAAAGCTGAAAAAAGATATAAAGAAGCTTGAGGAAAGCATTAAATGAAAAATATCCTTGTGGCATTCCCCCGCTCCGAAGATCTTGTCAAGAGGATAGCGAGGAAAAAGAAGTGGCCCTGGACCAGTATTGACATACGGAAGTTCCCTGACGGGGAGACGAACCTGCGTTTCAGGAAAGACCCGAAGGGCAAGGACCTGTACCTGGTGGATTCTTTCGATGAGCCAAATGATGACCTCATCACACTGCTCTTTGCGGCGCGCACCGCAAAAGAGCTTAAGGCAAGGAAGGTTTTCCTGATATCCCCTTATCTGGGTTATATGAGGCAGGACAAACGGTTCAGGCCGTATGAAGCCGTAAGCAGCAGGATAATGGCGGACTTGCTCAACCCCTGCCTTGATGGCATCATGACCATAGACCCCCACCTTCACAGGTACAGCAGCCTGAATGATATATTCTCAATGAGGTCTGAAAAACTGACAGCAGACCCTCTGATCGCTGAGTTCGTGAAAAAGAATTACAGCAATCCGGTGGTTGTGGGCCCTGACGAGGAATCGTACCAGTGGGCAAGGAAGGTGGCGGGCCTGATAGGCTGTGAAGCCACTGTCCTGAAGAAGAAGAGGTATACTGCAAAGCATGTGTCTATAAAGTTGAGAGAAGGGGTTGATGTCAGGGGCAAAGATGTGATCATCATAGATGATATAATAAGCACGGGCCATACAATGGCGGAAACAGTAAAGGATGTGAAAAATGCGGGGGCAAAAAGGGTGTGCTGCATCTGCGTCCACGCAATCTTTGCCGGCGGCTCGCATGAAATGCTCAGGAAACTCGGCGCAAGGGTGGTCTCATGCAACACCATCCCCCACAAAACCAACAGGATAGATGTTTCAGGGCTGATAAGTTCTTCTCTTAAGTAAGACAGACCAAAAACAGGTTAAGCAAGACCATAAAGAAAGGACCATATGATAAAAATCTAAAATAAAGAGAAGATAATAAAAATTAAACAAAGATAATCTTTATCATTAAACGCAAAAGAAAAATTATCTATTTTTTCATGGACTTCTGGATCTTCTTTTCCTCTTTCTCTATGGTTTCCTCTTCTTTGAGCACCTTGTTAACTACCTTCTCAACATGATGGTCTATCCTTGATATCCTCCTCTCAAGGAGCACAAGAATCCTGAGGCTGTACACTATAGCTGCTAAAGTGCCTATTATGATGGCCAGAATAACTCCTTCAAGACTTAACGGCATTTTATCACCTTCCTTTTTTGTTTGCGGGCCTAAATGCTTTGCAATGCTTCGGTTTCCTTGAAACCACTCCTAGACCCAAACGAATATGTTGTGTTAACCCCACACAAACCCCTTTAATATAAAAAGCTTTCTTTTTGAAGCGGCCTCTTGGATTCCTGAAGCATTCAAACAGAGAAATCCGCATCCAACGCCTTCGCTCACAGAGGACTCACACAGAGAGTATCTCTTTTGCATGGCTGGCCTTCTCCCATTCACTGTCAAAAAGCTTTGTCAATGAGGATGTGAAGAATCCTGTGTTAACCCAGACTCCTGCATCATATGTGGGGTGTACGTCCTTATCATCCATGAGCATGAAGGTCAGCTCCTTGTCATCCACTATGCAGAACCTGGATTTCACATTCCCGATGTGCTTCACATGGGCAAAATTCTGGAGTTCTTTGATAAAAGGTTCTGTGTCTTTTGACAATGGCGCAGCTATCCTCACGTTGACCCCCCTGTCAGCGGCTTTCTTGAGGGTTGATTTCATATTCTCATATTTTCTCTTCAGGCCTTCAGAGGTTGTCATTATGACAACTGATTTTTCAGCATTCTTTATCATTGATTCCATATGGGTATAGACAGAGGACCTTCCCTTAAGCGCTCCGCTGAGGTCTGTAGGCTCGACCATGTCCACTCCCTGCTTGTGGAGAGCGTTCAATTCTCCCAGGATCTCGGATGATTTTATGCCCTCGAGCATCTTGGCCTGTTCATCAGCATTCTCCTTGACTTTTTTCTTTACCCTCTCGATCACTTCTGATGGGGGTACAGCAATGTACTTGATAGGCTTCCCGATCTTCATTATGATGAACCCTTTCTTCTCGAGGCTCTCAAGAACATCATAACTCCTGCTCCTCGGAACATTAGCAATATCAGACAACTCACCAGCAGTAGACACACCCCTACTAAGAAGAGCCGTCCATAATTTGCTTTCATATGTGTTGAGGCCAAAATCCTTTAATTTATTCAAAAATTTCTGTTGTATAAGCATTTTATGCACCTTTCTACCAAATATTTATAAACTGATATTTGGTGTGATTTAATAATAATTACAAAGGCTTTACAGCCTAAGAAACCCCTTTTTGGCAGAAGCACACCCAATCCTGCCTACTCTTCATAGGATAGGTATACACAACTAATATATAAATATTTCTATTTTTTAGTATTGGGGAGTGATAAATTTTTTATATTCTGCCTTAAATTTGCTTACAGCGGCTGTGGGATTAATATTCTGTTAAAACAATCATCCAACCCACCATTATTTCATACTCTGATCTTCCACTTTATTCACTTTTTGGGTCACCCCTTGATTTCATGTGGAGATTGGGGTAATAAAAAAATGTTTTATTAATTATTATTTTATTATTAATTAATTATTATTTTCTATATAGTAAATATATAATATAAAAATAATAATAAAAAGAAAATGATTAAATAAATAATAATAGGCCCTTCCAGTGGAAATAATGGGGTCTGGGTTCTTTAGTTTCATAAAAAACTCTGTGGGGTCTTTATAGGACAGACATTCGATGGGTATTCTCTTGCTGTTATGATATCACTTATAAAATTATAATAGTTTTTGGCCTTTATTTCAGGATTTCATTATTCTGACAGCGTATTTCATCATATTTTATCCCGCAGCCCATCCTTCATGCCCTTTTATAATATCTATCAAAAAATATATCTTCCATGACAAAAGCATTTATTAAAGAGGGGTCATATGTCTTTAAGACCTTCTTTTCGTATGGAATTTGGGGCAGTGGGATATTTTTTAATTTAAAAAGGTGATTTTGTGGTAAAGGGAGCTAAAGACTATCTTGAGACCTACATGAACCGGAAATCGCTTTTCAATGATAAAAGCGCTTTACAGCCCAATTTCTTCCCTAAGAACGTAAAGCACAGGGAGAATGAGGTAGAGCAGGTGACCAAGATTCTTGCCCCATCTCTGCGGATGAATAAACCATCCAATATCTTCCTGTACGGCAAGACAGGCACAGGGAAGACCCTCTGCGCAGGGCATGTAGCTGACCAGATTAGGGAGATCGCAAGGAAGAACAGCCTCCCGATAAATATAATATACATAAATTGCAAGCTGAAGAAGGTGACTGATACAGAATACAGGCTCATGGCCCAAGTGAGCCGTGAACTGGGGAAGGAGATACCTGCCACTGGCCTCCCCACAGATGAGGTATATAAGACATTCTACGATGTCATTGATGAAAAAAAGCAGGTGCTGATACTTGTCCTTGATGAGATAGATCAGCTGGTCAAGAAGATAGGGGATGATATCCTCTACAACCTGACAAGGATAAACTCCGAGCTGAAGAACGCGCAGGTTTCTGTCCTGGGCATATCTAATGACCTTGTCTTTGCTGACAACCTTGATCCAAGGGTCAAGAGCTCCCTGTCAGAGGAGGAAATCATGTTCTACCCCTACAATGCCCTGCAGATACAGGATATACTGCGGGAGAGATCAGCAGCAGCATTCAATGAAGGGGCCCTGAGTTCAGGTGTTATAGAGAAATGCGCGGCCTACGCGGCCAGGGAGCATGGTGATGCGAGAAGGGCGCTTGAACTCTTGAGGACATCGGGTGAGCTTGCGGACAGGGAAGGAGAGGACAAGGTTGAACTCAAGCACATAGACCAGGCAGAGGAGAAGCTGGAGAGGGACAGGGTGGTGGATATAGTGCTTGCACAGCCTAAACAGTTCCAGGCCACGCTTTACGCGATACTATCAATCATGCCCGGCAAGGGCGGTGAGATATCAACAGGCGCGATATATGATTTTTACAGGAAACTCTGCTCCAAAACAGGGCTTAGGCCCTTGACACAGAGAAGAATATCTGATGTGGTGGCTGAACTCGACATGTTCGGCGTGATAAACGCGAAAGTCAGGTCAAAAGGCAGATACGGCAGGACAAGAGAGATAACCCTCGCTTTCCAGGAGGATATAATCCCAAAAATAAAGGAAATACTCATCTCGGATCTCGGCCTCAAATAGGTTGGTCTGATTGGGGGGGGGTTGATTGAGGGCATAAATTGAGGATGTAACATGGCCTGAGCATATGCCGGAAGACAGCTAAAACAGTCAAAATGGAACAGGAATTTATGAGGAAAAGGGAGGCGGTGCATTTCTTCCTTGAAAGGAACCTGCTGTTATCCCCTGACATGGTCAAAAATTTCAGCAGCAGCTTCGGCAGAGAGGAATTCGAAGGATTATACAACTTCATAACGGACAAGTTAAAAGAGAAGAGGGAGAATGAGAACAAGGAAGGGGGGCTTCTCTTCGTAAACCATGATATAATCGAAGCAGCCAACAATCTTGAAGGGCTGGACTTCAACTGGGAGGACATAGAACGGTCAAGGGTGATGTATGAGAAGGATATCAACAGGACCACGTACCTGCAGTTCCTTGAGAGTTTTAAGGAGGACATATTAGAGAAGTACAGCCCGCAGGGCGATCCTGAGGGGGGCGCAAGGGAGCTGGGAGGCAGTGAGGGCCTGCAGGACAAAGGTGTTAAGGTGGTGTCCTCTTATGATGAGGAGATAAAGAAAAAGGAGATACAGGATTTTGTCTGTTATTTCAACATGAGGTACAGTGCAATAAAGGGGATTCTCGAGAACAGGCAGGAGCTGCAACAGGCGGTTTCGATCAACAGGGTGCAGGGAATGAAAGAGAAGGGGTCTGTGGCGTTGATAGGTCTCGTGACAGAAAAATCCCTCACAAAGAACAATAACTATATTGTGACTCTGGAGGATCCGACAGGGACGATAAAGGTTCTGATAAACAAGAATAAACCTGAGACATACGAGTTGGCGCGGGAGCTGGTGCTTGACGAAGTGGTGGGGATTGCAGGAGCCAACGGGGACAATATTGTATTCGCGAACTCTCTCATCCTGCCTGACATACCCCTGCATAAGGAGATGAAGAGATCGCCCGAGGAGGAGTATGCCATCTTCCTTTCAGACATGCATGTCGGCAGCAACAATTTTCTGCCGGATAACTTCAACAAATTCCTTGACTGGATAAACCAGAAAAGCGGTAATGATGCACAGAAGGAGATGGCATCTAAAGTGAAATACATCCTGATAATGGGAGACCTTGTTGATGGTGTCGGGATATACCCCTCCCAGAACGAAGAGTTGGAGATAATGGACATATACGAGCAGTACAACGAATGCGCGAAATTGCTTGAAAGGATACCCCCCCGCATACAGATAGTGATCTGCCCCGGCAACCACGATGCCATGAGGCTTTCCGAACCCCAGCCCCCCCTCTACAAGGATTTTGCAAAGGCATTGTGGGAGCTCCCCAATGTGACTCTGGTGAGCAACCCATCTATGGTTAATATAGGGGCCACAGATGATTTTCCTGGTTTCGATATCCTAATGTACCACGGCTACAGCTTTGATTATTTTGTAGCTAATGTTGACTCTATACGCGAGGGAGGGGGGTACAACCGGGCGGACCTTATAATGAAATTCCTACTCCAGAGAAGGCATCTGGCCCCCTCGCATTCAGCCACTCTCTACATGCCTGACATCAATAAAGATCCGCTTGTCATCGATAAGATACCTGACTTTTTTGCTACAGGGCATATCCACAAGGCCGCAGCAGCGAATTACAGGAACATAACAATGATATGCGGCTCATGCTGGCAGTCCAAGACATCCTTTCAGGAGAAAGTCGGCCACGAGCCTGAGCCGGCCAGGGTCCCCATGGTGAATCTCCAGACAAGACAGATGAAAATGCTGAAATTTTAATATGTGCTGTTTATAGACCATACCATTCAAACATGAAAAAATGAGAGGACAAAAATGAAGCAGAAAGCCATAATATTTGATTTTGATGACACTCTTGTTATGACCAAAGAGATATCCATAAACAAGCACAAAGAGGCTGCCAGACGGCTTGGCATAAGTTTCGATGAGAACGAGCTCATCAAGAGGTGGGGTATGCCATGGCCCGCTCTTCTTCACGAGTTCATGGGCGACCGGACTGAAGAATTCATCAGTATGATGGGAGGGATGGACGAGTTCAGGATCAGGAGATTCAAAGGCGCAAACAAGGCGATATCAGAAGCAAGGGGGAAGGGAGCGCTACTCGGCATACTCTCATCAAGCGAAAGAGATTGGATTCTGCAGAAGTCAAAAGACGCGGGCATAAGGCTGGATCTCTTTGAAGGGGACCTTGTCTTCTCCAGTGAGGATGTGAGGAGACACAAGCCGCATCCCAAATCCTTTGAGGTGATCATCGATAAGCTGAAGGTGAAAGGCATATCAAAAAGCGAGATCACATACTGCGGCGACAGCCTGATGGACTTCAGGACCTCCTCTGCCGCAGGCGTGAATTTCATTGCAGTCACCACCGGCTTCGCAACAACTGAGGATTTCATCAGAGAGGGGGTGGAAAGAGAGAACATAATCGATTCAATCGCCGGCCTTCCGGAAATATTAGATAAATCAGAGGGATCATGCGGCACGGAAGAGGGGGGAACCCTTCCTACTGCGGCAGCTGAAAGCCAGGGAGGTAAATAATGGGTGAGACCACAAGCGCCAGCCCGGCCATGAACGCTTATTTTGAATCATTGTACAAGGAGCTGGACAAGGAATATGCTATAGCTGAAAAAGCCAGGAAGAAAGGCTATGATCCCGAGGAGAGGGTGGATGTGCCTCTCGCAAGAAACATGGCTGAGAGGGTTGAGGGACTGATATCTGCGGAGGCCCCGGAGATTACCGGCAAGGGCATGACTGAAAGGATTCAGGAGCTGGAGAACCAATACGGTGCGCTTGCCTGGGAGGTCGCCCTGATAATCGCGGAAGAGGTGGCGAAGGAGAAATTCTGCAAATTTGAGGACAGGAAAAAGGCGATAGAGACCAGCATAAGAGTAGGGATGGCCTACTCCACAGCAGGAATCGTTGCGGCCCCCCTTGAGGGTTTTGTGGAGATAAGGTTCAAGAAGAGGAAGGATGGCAATGAATACCTGGCATTGTGTTATGCGGGGCCCATAAGGGGTGCGGGCGGCACAGCGGCCGCATTCTCTGTTCTGATCGCTGATTATGTGAGAGGGAAGCTCGGTTACGCGGGTTATGATCCTGATGAGTCAGAGATAAAAAGGTTCTCCACTGAGATCGATGATTATCATGAGAGAGTGACCAACCTCCAGTACCACCCCACGAATGAGGAGGTTGAGTTCCTTGTCAGGAACCTTCAGGTTGAGGTTGATGGTGATCCGACTGAGCAGATAACAGTCTCCAATCATAAAGGTCTTGACAGGATAGTTACAGACCGGATAAGGGGTGGTGTCTGCCTTGTGCTTGCGGAAGGACTTGCCCAGAAAGCACCCAAGCTCTGGAAGAGACTGAAGCAGTGGGGCGGCAAGTTTGACCTTGAATGGGGGTTTCTGGAGGAATTCCTTGACATTCAGAAGAAGATAAAAGGAAAGCTTGAAACCAAGGAGGGGAAGAAACTCACACCCAATTATGTCTACATCACTGATCTTGTGGCCGGCAGGCCCGTCCTCACACACCCGATGAAGGCAGGCGGTTTCAGGCTCCGTTACGGCAGGAGCAGGACATCAGGATTCTCCGCATGTTCAATCCATCCGGCCACCCAGCTTGTGCTCAACAAATACATCGCCACAGGCACACAGATAAAGGTTGAGAGGCCCGGCAAAGCGGCGGCGGTGACAGTATGCGATACCATAGAAGGCCCGATAGTAAAGCTTGAAAGCGGTAAAGTGGTACAGCTTAAGTCCGGAGAGGATTTCAGGATGTTAGGTGAGAAGATAACAGAGATATTATTCCTGGGGGACATACTGTTCAATTACGGGGATTTTTCAGAGAACAATCACATGCTCGTCCCTCCTGGTTATTGTGAGGAGTGGTATCTCAAGGAGCTGGAAAAGGGGATGGTGGATAATTTCGGAACAATAGATATTGAGAAGCTTTCACATATGGCAGGCGTTGAGCCCGGGAAGATAAAGGGTTTTTTCAGCGATCCCCACCGCAACACCCCTGCCTTTGATGACGTTCTTGCGTTGTCCAAATCCCTCAATGTTCCCCTCCACCCTGCATACACCTATTACTGGAGTACGATAGGAAAGGATGATTACATCTCACTCATGGAATGGCTGATGAAATGCAAGATCGAGAGGAAGGGGGGCGCATGCAAGATGATCATCCCCTCTGATGATGCAGGGAAAAGGACTCTCGAGCTTGTGGGGGTGCCTCACACTCTCGCTTCCAATGAATTCGTGGTCATCGAGGATGAGCACTCAAAAGCGCTCATGGCCAACATCGGCGCGGGGGAAGACGGGTCCGGAATACAATCAGCGATCCAGAAAGCGCATGAAGCCGGAACCGATGATGTGCTGGAGATAATCAACAAGACCGCAGGAGTAAGGATAAGGGACAAGGCGGGAACATTCATAGGCGCCAGGATGGGCAGACCTGAAAAGGCAAAGATGAGAAAGCTCACCGGCAGCCCGCAGGTCCTCTTTCCTGTAGGTGAGGAAGGGGGCAGGCTCAGGTGCTTCCAGTCCGCATTAGAGAAAGGGCAGATAACCGCTGATTTCCCTGTATACAAGTGCAACCAATGCGAAAAAGAGACGATATACAGGATCTGCGAATCATGCGGTAACAGGGCCACAAGAATATACAATTGCAGGACGTGCGGGCCTAAAGAGACCAGCGAATGCCCCGCTCACGGGGAGACTGACGCTTACACCAGGAAGAGTATAGACATAAAGCATTTCTTCAACTCAAGCCTCAAGATGCTGGGCATGAGAAGCTACCCTGACCTGATAAAGGGTGTGAAAGGGACGTCCAATAAGGACCACACACCTGAACATCTTGCCAAAGGGCTGTTGAGGGCCAAACATGAGATATATGTCAATAAGGACGGCACGACACGTTACGACATGACCGAACTGCCCATAACCCATTTCAAGCCCAAGGAGATAAAGACATCAATTGAGAAGCTGAAAGAGCTCGGTTATGAGAAGGACATAAGGGGCATGCCGCTTGAGGATGAGGAGCAGGTGCTTGAGCTCAAACCCCAGGACCTGATACTCCCCTCCACACAGTATTCCATGGATGAGGCCGCGGATGAGATACTTTACAGGACAGCCAATTTTGTTGATGACCTCCTGAGGAACTTTTACGGGCTTAAGCCGTACTATGATCTCAAGAGCAAACAAGGGGTGGTCGGGAGGCTTGTTATAGGCCTCGCCCCCCACATCTCAGCAGGGATAATAGGGAGAGTGATAGGATTCTCTGAGACGCAGGGGTGCTGCACCCATCCATTATGGCATGCAGCTATGAGGCGTGACTGCGATGGTGATGAAGCCTGCGTCATGCTCCTTATGGATGCGCTGCTGAACTTCTCCAGGCAATACCTGCCTGACAAGAGGGGGGGCAGGACAATGGACAGCCCTCTTGTCCTCACAGCAACAGTAGTGCCGAGCGAGGTCGATGACATGGTCCACGGACTGGACATTGTATATGATTATCCGCTTGAATTCTATGAGGCCGCCCTCAGCTACAAATACCCTTATGAAGTGGATGTGGAGCAGCTGAAGAAACGCCTCAGCACCGAGGGGCAGTATGAAGGCCTCGGTTTCACACACGACACCAGCAATATCAACGCAGGAGTCAACTGCTCATCCTACAAGACCCTGCCGTCAATGGAGGAAAAACTGAAGGGGCAGATGGAGCTTGCGGAAAGGATAAGGGCTGTTGATGAGGCGGATGTGGCAAGGCTTGTCATAGAAAAGCACTTCCTGAAGGATACCAAGGGTAATCTGAGAAAGTTTTCCATGCAGGAATTCAGGTGCTCAAAATGCAACGAGAAATTCAGGAGGCCGCCTCTGCTGGGCAGGTGCACCAACTGCGGGGGCAACATCATCTTCACAATATCAGAGGGTTCTGTCATAAAATACCTTGAGCCATCCGTAAGCCTGGCTAACAAGTACAATGTGCCCCCATACCTGAAGCAGTCCCTCGAACTCGTCAAGAGGAGGGTCGAGGGTGTGTTCGGAAGAGAGAAAGAGGTGCAGAAGGGACTGGGGGCCTGGTTCGGCTGATCATCCTGCTGATGGAAAAAACTATATTAGGGGTATAGCTGGAAAAGGGCATGAGAAATGAACAGGCAGGGTGCGACTGCGATGGCCGTTTCCTGGAATACTGGACAAAATACACTCACGATATTGAGGAGATGAAGAGCAAATCGGGGGGTGCTGAGGGGGATGGAGGCGACAATGTTGTCGCTGAAGCCTCCGGCGGGCCAGGTGGAGAGACATGATACATCATGAACACTGCATCTTGTTTGGAGGTTAATCCTCCTTCATCAGCATACACTGCGCGTGGGGGATTCCTTTTATTCTTATTATGTTCTTCTCGTCCACAAGCTTCCTGTCTGTAAAGAATTTTACCGATTCCTCACCGGTTATGTTGACAGAACAAGGCCCCTTCAGCTCATTCTCAAGCTTCTCCTCAGCCATCTCCTCCCCATTATAGAATGGGGATCCCAGGTCGAGCTGGAGTTCCCCTTCCTCAAATCTCCTGCCTGCAATGTCAGTGTCGCATACTGCTATGACCTTCTTCCCGTCCGCTCCCTTATGCACTTTGACTATCATTCTTCACACCGCTTCCAGAATTTCATCAGGAGAATATGATTATATCATGTTATGGATTTGACAGGATGCTTTGCTCCGCAGGCCATGCATTTGAGGTAAGTCAAATTCTTTTCCTTCTCGAGCTTGGTGTCGGGCTTTCCGCACTGCGGGCAGAGGACGAATTCAGCGGCGTATTTCCTTATCTTCTCGTTTATCTTTGAGGCAGGTACCTTTGTCTTGAATATCAACAGTGAGCCTCTCATGTCGCCCGGCGTGGCCAGTTCTTTCAGAAGGTATTTTATCATGTGGTTGAGGTCCCTGCCGAGTGTGCCTGCTATCTGGCCGAAATTGCTGACAACAGTCTTGTTGCCTTCTATGTGCCCTTTAACCTTCGGTATCTCGAACCTGCTCTTCTGGATCGCGGATTCAGGCAGTTCACTCATCCCCCTCTCAAGAAGATTCTCGTATTCCATAGTCCCACTTATGTGAAGAGGCTTATTTATAATCTTTTTGGTTTCTCTGATCCCTTCTCTCTGGCCCATTTACCATATTCCTCCTCTCTGCCACAACCCCTCATCTCCCTTCTGACAGCCCCTTTTGGCAGCTTTACAGCGGTCCGGAGACCTGTTGGGTGGCCAGTGCCGAAAAGGGACATTTAAGAAACATTTAAATATGCTTTCTTAATTGGGTGTGTAAAAAGATGGTGCTGGAATCATTAACAAACCCTTACAATGCAGAGAAGCATCCATGGGAGATGTTCTTCATCGGACTGGTATATTCCAGTGTTGCGATATTCCTGAGCCTGCAGATATTCGAGAGCATGGCTGGCATGATATCTGTTTTCATAACAGTGATGGCTTCAATACCCATCATGTATTCCACCATAAAGTTTGAGGAGAAGAAGGACCTGTCAGGGCTCAAGGAGGTGTTCCTTCTCAAGGAGCATTCGAGGGCGCTCATGCTCTTCACCTTCCTGTTCCTAGGGGTGATGGTGGCCTATACCTTATGGTATATTTTTCTTCCTGTGGAGAGCGTTCACAATCTTTTCTCGATACAGATAGAGACCATCAGGAACATAAACTCCAATGTAGTCGGCTATTCCTCATCCATGTACTCCTCATTCCTCAAGATATTCACCAATAATGTCAAGGTATTGATGTTCTGCATACTCTTCGCTTTCTTCTACGGGGCGGGGGCCATATTCATACTGACATGGAACGCTTCTGTCATAGCTGTTGCGATAGGCACTTTCTTCAGGAACAATATCTCATCCTATGCTCATGCGGCGGGGCTGCACAAGCTGGGGGGTTACTTCCATATATTCTCAATAAGCTTCCTGAGATACATGGTGCATGGGCTTCCTGAAATCCTGGCCTATTTTGTCGGCGGCCTTGCGGGAGGCATAATCTCTGTCGCGGTGATAAAGCATGATTTCAGGTCAAAGAACTTTGAGAAGATACTCCTTGACGCTGCGGACCTGATACTGATCGCTTTTGCCCTCCTGGTGGTGGGCGGCCTGATCGAGGTTTATATAACTCCCTCTCTGTTCTGATCGGACAGGGGTGCTGGCTTGGCAGGGTTGATCAGATGAGCAATATGTCAGATAAATAATGCAAGTATGGTCAGAGAATCAGAGTGTCAAAGTGTTTTGACCCTGCCTGGCCTTAATTCAAATATCTCCCCTCTTTCCAGAAGCTTGTTTATCAGTTCTTCCCCTTCATCACCAGAGTACTGCTCAGAATATTGCTTTATCACCTCGTCGGTGTCAACTCCATCCCCATCATCAAGGTTTTTTATGCATTCTATCATCATTTCAGCGGGCGTCTTCTCACCTGCATCCTCATCACTCTCTTCCCTGCCGGACTGAATCCCTTCATCACTGTCGGTTGCGCCATGGCTTGTCTTTCCGTTCTCCTGCGCAGAGGGCACTGGTTTATCTTCAATAGCTTCCTCTGCAAACCCTTCTTCAGGACCCTTGTGGGCCTCCATTTCACCTGATGTTCCGGCCTTCTGGCTTATGCCTGTGCTATCAGGGCCTGATTTCTTTTCCTGCCTGCCTTCACCCTCGGGATGATCTTCCGCTGTATTCTCTTCCGTCCCTGCCCACTGCCTCCTCTCCAGCTCAACTTTCCTCAACTCTGCCCATCGCTTGTCCTCCAATACCTTTATTATCTCGGGCACCAGATACATCTCATTGCTGTACTCTCTCGGCTTGCCGATGACAAGCACCATATCCCCCACATTAACCTCTGAGAGTGAGGGGCTGCTGTCAAAGGACCTTGCAGGGATCCTTCCTGTCCCGTCGTCGAGCATGAGGGTGCCATCCCCCTCATCACCTCCTCCCTTTGATACCACTGCGCCTATGATATTCACGCGGGAGACACTGTTCCCGTGGATGGTCACGTAATTCGGCTCCCACCCTTCCTGAACAACATACTTTCCATTAAGAATCTCGCTTATCTTCACCTTGAATGCGGTCTGTCTTTGTCTTGTTTCCATGATGATGTACGCTCTTATGATGCACTATGATGTTCTCGTATCCCCTTCATCTTATTGCGGGCCTCAGATCTTCTGGATGAAGCCCCTCCTGGGCTCAAATATATCTCCATTCCTTTTGAGGCGTTCTATGGTCTCATCCACCTTGTCCGCGTCAATGCCTTTCTCTGAAGCTTCCTTCACGACGTCATCGATAGGCACCGGCTTGCCCACCTTGTTCTCAAGCTCTGATATCATCTCTTTGATCACTATCACATTGCTCCTCTGGCTCGCGCTTATCCCTGTGGTTATCCTGTCTATATCTATCTTGCCTGTCTCCCTGTCCAGACCTACCTGTTTGAGACAGTAATCAAGCAGGCTTATCGCCCTTCTGGCGTCTTTCTTTGTCACCTTCTCGCTCAACCTGAGCCTGGCGTTGGATTCGCTGAGCCTCACTAACGCTTCAAGCTGCCTTGGTGAGATTGGTATGGTCTTGACCGCGCCTTCCTCTGTGGATCCGGAGCTCCTCATGTTTATGTAATACTCCTGTATCTCCTGCATTGCCTCCTCATTCAGTTTTGGGAACACCCTTGTCCTTGCGTATGCTATATATTTCCTGAGAAGTTTTGTGTCTATCTCCGGCTCTTCCGAGGCCGTACTCTTGTGCAGGTTCAGTATGAATTTTGCCATCCTCTTATCGTTTGTCTCATCAGGCATATCCTTTATTGGGAATATAAGGTCGAACCTGTTTATCAGGGTGGGGGGGAGGTCTATCTGATTCGCCATTATGTCATAAGGGTTGAACCTTCCCATTTTGGGGTTGGCAGCTGCGAGGACAGTGGTCTCCGCCTTGAGGGTCGCCTGGATATTGGCTTTTGATATTGTGACTGTCTGCTGCTCAAGGGCCTCGTGCATGGCGGATCTGTCCTCTTTTGTCATCTTGTCCAGCTCGTCTATCATACAATTGCCCCTGTTCGCGAGGACAAGCGCTCCTGCCTCAAGCGCCCACCCTTTGAGGAACTCATCCTTGACCACTGCTGCTGTTAGGCCCGCGCCTGAAGCGCCTTTTCCTCCCACATACCTTCCTTTTGGCGCTATCTTTGTCGCTCTCTTGAGGAGCTGGGATTTGCCCGCGCCAGGATCGCCTACAAGAAGTATGTGCATATCCCCTCTCGTGACAACGCCATCATCCCTCTCCTTCCTCACTCCCCCTATCAGCTGCAGGACTACAGCTTCCTTTATCTTTTCATGCCCATAGATGGAGGGGGCGATTGAATTGAATATCATTGAGTGTATCTTGGGGTCTTTGGAGAGCTCTTTTATCTGTTCTTTCTCGTCCTCGGTTATCTCAAGCTCTCCATATTCCTCCTCCACTGTCCCCACGTAATTGGATTCGATCACCAGGTCAAACCTTATTGACTGCCCCCCTGTACTCAGTATGACCGGCACTTCCTTGAGGATGCCGTTTATTGTTATCCTCGCGCCCGGGTTGGTCTTCTTATCGCTCAGGGGGCTGACAAGATCCTCTTTCAGGAAGACATCCATCCTCTTAGGCTGTTCTCCCCCTTCCAGGCTTTCCGGCACCTCTTCCAGCACCACCCTCTGCGCGTCAACCAGATCCTTGCTCACCAGCCTGAATTTCCCTTTGCGCCCGCATCCGCACCTGCTGGGTTCCTTGAACTTGGTGTCCACCTGAAGAACGGAGATCATATTCCCGCAGCTGGGGCATTCGAATTTTGCCGAGGTGACCTGCGGCCTCACATCACTCTTCTGCCTGACGACCCCCTCTGTGTAGAGGAACTTGCTTATGTGTTCGCTCCTTATGTTCCTTATTATTATCTTCTGGCTTTCAGGCAGGTTGCTGAAGCGCACCTTGAACTCCTTGTTCGTCTCCGGAAGATCGAATTCCTTTATGGCAAGCTCTGCAGCCTTTATGACTTCCTCAGGCTGTTCAAGAAGAAGATCAGCAAGGGATGGATCGAACTTTGATAATACCATGAAATCGACTATAAGAAAGTGTTCTCCTCTTCTCGCTTTTTCAAGAAGCTCTGCGTGGTGGTGCAGTTCTATGAATTCAGCAAATTTTTTTATCTGGTCTACCAGTTCCATTTTGCCCTCGTTCGTGTTGGGGGAGAAATTAAAAAATAAATCTTTGTGCGGGCAATCACTTTGATTTTATGCCTTTCAGGTGGCCTATGAGCTTGTCAAGAGCTTCATGGACTTCCTTCTCGCTCTTGGTCCCTGTGCATACCACTTTTCCGTTGCTGAAGAGAAGGAATGTGGCCTTTGCCTCTGCAAGCTTGTACACGAGGCCGGGGAACTGTTCAGGCTCGTATTCTGTGTTCTCAAGCTTCATCGCAAGGTCGTTCAGGTTCAGGTCCATTCCCACAGTGCCTGAGGCGACTATGTTCTGTATCTTTATCTCCGGCTTGATATTTATCTTGATGCCTATCTTCTCAAGCACCTTTATTATCTTTCCTATGGATTCCTCCACCTTTTCCATGGATCTTGCGCCGGTGCAGACTATCTTTCCTGAGCTGAATATCAAAGCAGAGGTTTTTGGCTCTTTGATACGGATAACAAGGCCAGGGAATTGCTCTGGGTTGTATTCAGTATTGGATAGCGTCGCTGCCATCTTCTCGAGAGGTATATCATGCTCTAAAGAAGCAGAGACCACTATATTGACGACTTTTATGTCTTTCTTGGTCATTTTAGCACCCCCATGCTGTATAATGCTCATTTAAATACTATTTAAAAGTATTTTATAAATAACATCCCTCATTTATAAATGCTTTGTTTTTAAACCGGAAATCTTTTAGAACTAGTATAATTTATTGGCAAAAATGATAATAAATAAGAGCAGAAACAGGGTTCTGGCCAAGAATTCGCGGATTCTGGACTCTTTTTTGGGCAAGGCAAGGGGTTTGATGTTCCACAGGAGGATCAGCAAAGAAGGGGATGGATATGGGGGATATGGGCTTGTATTCCCCTTTGATTCAGAGGCCAGGAGAAGCATACACATGTTTTTCGTCTTCTTTCCCATTGATGTGCTGTTTCTTGACAGGAAGAGGAGGGTTGTTGAGGTGAAGGAGCGCCTGAAGCCTTTCTCTATCTGCCTGCCCAAAAAGAAGAGCAAATACATTATTGAGCTGCCTGCAGGTGTGGTATCAAGCACAGCTTTAATGATAGGGGATATCATAAACTTTAAATAGGCCAGCGCTAACTTCGGGGAAGAACCGGCTGGGATCATGGGGCTGTAGTATAACCTGGCTAGTATAGTTGGCTCCAGTCAATGGAGCGATGAGGCAAATTGCTTGTTTGCTGATGATTAATGGTTTGGTATGTCAGGGCATGCCAGTTTCGCTCTGAGGAAGATACCAACGGGTCTGGGTTCAAATCGCGAGGGCGGAAAGCCCTTCCATGGAAGTCCCAGCAGCCCCATCCCGGTCTTTTTATCATGTTCTCATGCCCCTCTTCATATCCATCTTTATGATTGATAAAAATTTAAAAACCCTCCCCTATTGTTCGGTCTGAAAAAGAGGTAAAAAGGGCAGGATACGATAATGGGTAAGCTTGAGTTTTGCGAGGCAGTGGCTACAATGGTCGGCTGCATTGTGGGTGCGGGCATATTCGGCGTCCCTTATGTGATAGCTCAGGCAGGTTTTCTTACAGGGGTGTTGACGATAATTGTTCTCGGCCTTGTTGTGCTGATGATATATCTCTATCTGGGTGAAGTCGTGCTGAGGACAAGGGGAAGGCACCAGCTGACCGGTTATGCGGAAATCTATCTCGGCAGATGGGGCAAGAGGATAATGGCTTTCTCCATGGTATTCGGCATATACGGTTCTCTCACCGCTTATCTTATAGGCGAGGGGTCAGCCATAAGCTCTATCCTCGGCGGGCCTCAGGCAATCTATACACTGCTGTTTTTTATCGTCGCTGCAGCGATAGTCTACGCAGGGCTGGGCGCGCTGGAGAAATCAGAGCTGTTTACCATGACCCTGATCTTTATTGTCACGATCATAATAATAGTGTTCACTTCCCCTCACATAGAGATGCCGAATCTCTCCGGCTTCAGCATCAGCAGGTTCTTCGTGCCTTATGGGGTTATCCTCTTCTCTTATCTTGGCATGATGTCAATACCTGAAGTGAGGGAGATACTTGAGCACGATAAGAGAAAGATGAAAAAAGCCGTTTTTGCGGGGATGGCCATACCCATAATCCTCAATCTTGTGTTCTCATTCGTGATCGTCGGGGCTGTGGGCCTCTCAAGGTTCAACTCCATGGCCCCTAATGACCGCATAGCGACTATAGCGCTGGGCGAGGTGGTCATGCCCTCTCTCTTCGTGATAGCGAACATCTTTGCCGTATTCGCCATGTTCACGTCTTTCATCGCTGTGGCTTTCGCTCTGAAGGAGATGTTCATATATGATTATAATATTGACAGGAGACTCTCCTGGGCCCTGACATGTTTTATCCCTCTTTTCATAGCGCTCAGCGGCCTCACAACATTCGTGGAAGCCCTCGGCGTGGTGGGGGTGGTAGCAGGAGGCATAGACTCCATACTCATAGTCCTCATGTTCCACAGGGCGAAAAGCATGGGCAACAGGAAGCCTGAATACTCAGTCACGGGACACCCCCTCTTGAGCACGCTCATAATAGGGCTCTTTATAACAGGCGCTTTCTTCATGCTGGCAGGGTTCTTTTAGCCGGACAAAAGAATAAGAGTTGACTAATCTTTGGTCATGTGCAGGATAATACATAAACACATATGAATGGATACATATAAATGGGCATAAAGGGATATGTCAGGAGGGGATGACCAGATCTTACGGCGGTGTCATCTGTATGCGTCCCGTCTTCTCCCTATCCTGACAGGATTATTTGAGCTTGAGGCCTGTCTTTTTCTTTCCTTTATCCTGTTTCTTTGGCTTCTTCTCTTTGGCCTTTCCGCTTTCCGGGGATTTCTCTCTCCTCCTCAGGAGTGCCAGCATAACTCCCAGCGCGATAAGCCCCCCTATGATATAATATAAGTATGAGAATATGCCGCTGAATCTGCTTTCTCTCACCTTGAGGATGAAATGCTTGTTGTGCGGCTTTTCCTTTCCTGTTATGTCCATGCCGACAGTGACCTTATAGTTTCCCTCTTCCACTGTGCTGTTTGGCGCGGCCACCAGGTTGATCGTCCTGTTCTCTCCCGGACTTATCTCCACGCTGGTGTTGTCCATGTATATCCAGTCCACATCCTCTCTCACGCTTATCCTGAATTTGGTGGTCTTATTGACATTTGATATCCTGACGGGAACGAGGGTTTCTGTTCCCTGTTTCACGAAGACTTCCTCAAATTCTTCTTCAGGGATGCCCTCCTCTTCTGTGTCCTCTGCTGATACTCCTTCATCAGTTCCAGTATCCTGTGGTTCTTCATCAAGCTCTTCGCTATCTGATGCTTCCCCGCTCAGGTTTCCGCTTTCGTTTCCTGTGGTATCCTCTGTGGCGTTTGCAGTTCCGGAGGATATCATTCCCGCTATGGCTGCGCTTCCGAGGTAAATGGCCCCTGCAGCGAGTAACAGGGCGATGAGTATGAGTATCGCTATCATCAGGATGTTCTTGATCCTGCTGTAGTCCTTCTCAGGATGCTCTTCTTTCCTTCTCTCTTTTCCGCTTTCTTGCTTTTTCTTCTGGGAGGCTGATTCTGAACCCTTCTTCTCCCTGTATTCTTTGGTCTTTATGGCTGCCAGCAGTATCGCCAGCAGGAGTAACCCTCCCAGCACATACCACATATATCTCTCATAGAATGGCTCCCTCTCTTCTATGCTCAGGACTATCTCCTCTGTTATGGGCTTTTCCTTTCCTGCCACATTTATCCTTACGCTGAGGTTATAACTTCCTTCCCTCACCTCATCTGTGGGCGTGACAAGAAGGTTTATTGTTTCCCTCTCCCCAGGGGGTATGCTCACCAGATCCTTGTCTGTCCTGACCCATGTTATATTCTCGCTTACCCTTATCCTGTATGTGTTGGGCCTGTCGCTGTTCTGTATTATAAGAGGTATCGTTATGTTCTCACTGCTGACTACTTCAATCACATTGCCTTCACCTTCAAGGCCTGTCCTGTTGACAAATATTGTCGCGTTAGTGAACGGTTTTGAGGGCAGCTCTTCCGGCTGTGCCGGCTCTTCAGGACCCTCTCCTGTGGCATTGGTGATGTTTGTGGCATTTCCTGCGGTTATGGGTGCGATAGCGAAATGGTATGCTGTGATCGCGATGCCTGCCAGAAGTATCAGCAGCAGAAGCAGCAGAAGGATCCTTCTGAGCCAGCCCGGCTTCTCCTTGCTGATGAGTTTCTCTTCCTTTGGCTTCGCTTCTTTAGGCTTCTCTTCCTTAGGGCGCCTATTCCTGTATGCAATCCCCCCTATTACAGCTCCGGCCAGTATCAGGATGAGGAGCAGCGCTGAAAGCATGTAAATCCAATAACTGCTGAAGAACCTTGTTGTTTTCTCCCACAAGGTACTCTCTCTCAGGTTTATGTCAAAATTCCTTGAGTATGCTATGTTCGTGCCCTCAAGCTGCGCATCCACTCTTACAGGGTATTTCCCCTCAGGAGTCGCGTTCTGGGGCAGGAGACTCATGCCGGCAGTGTCTTCCTCTCCGGGCTCCACACTTATCCTTGTCCTGTTGATATGCGTCCAGTTATTCCCGTGGACGCTCAGGAGGTAATCTCCCTCCCTTATTCCATCATTACTGAATCTGAGAGTTATGGTCTTTCCCTCATAACTGGTGTCTATGTCATCATCTTCCGCGTTTATCTCAAGGCTGTAGGCGTCTTCCCTCTCCATTATCTCTGCGGTGAAACCTATGGCTGCTGTCTCTTCAGGATATGATTCTATGGATCCTTTCAGTTCGAATGCGTATGTGCCTGTTGTGTTCAGCGGGACATCATAATACAGGTTTATCTCCTTTTCCGTGCCTTCGTCAAGCCCCAGCCTGTTCGTTTCCAGTCTCAGCCACTCCGGTCCTGTGTGGTTGAAGGAGTATTCGCTTGCCTTGCTCCCGTCATTTTTCACATTGAATGGCATGGGGCCTTCTTCCCCTTCCACCAATTGGTACCAGACCTCGGGGGCGCTCATGTTGATAGAGTGGCAGTCCTCCACCTCAGCGGCTATGCTGAGCGTTTTCCTTATCTCCCCTCTTGCTGTCACAGCGTCTATGGTCACGTTGTGGGTCCCGGTCCTGACTTCATAAGGGAAGATATTGAGATTGACTGTCTTCTCTTGGCCCCCTGCAAGGGCTATGCTTGAATTGTCGAATGCAGTCCATTCAGTATCAGAGCTGAGAAAGTAAGTGTTTGATATCTCTGCGGTATTCTTTATTGTTACAGGTATGCTGCCTCCTGATTCCTGACATATGGAGTGCTGTCCGGGGGATCCCATAGTATAATTATAGCAGGGGGCTACCTGCAGGTTGAAGGGGAGTTCCGCTGTCATCCCGCTTCTTTCAGTATCTGCTTTTAGTGTGAAATCAAGATCACCATAGCTTCCGCAGGGGGTTGTTATGAAAACTGTTACATTCTCTTTTGATTGGGGCTCCAGTATGAGGACGTCCTCGCTCAGCTCAGCATATTCGCTCTCCATCTCAAGATTGTATGTTTCCAGGAATGGGCCTGTGTTCTGTACGCTGAATGTGTATTCTGCCGGTGAGCAGGGGCAGACAGGGGCGGATGCTTTCACCATCCTGAGGCCTATGTTTACACAGTCCTTCGCTTTTATTGTCTGGGAGAACTCTTTCTCTGTATCAAAGACTGTCTTGATTATGGTGTCTATCTTATACTCCCCTTTGATGCCGCATGGGACCCTCACAAAGTTTGTTATCTCTTTCCTCTCTCCCGGCTTCAGGCTGAAGGCCTTCTCTGTGAGGGTCGAGAATCTTTCTCCGGGGCCTGACTGCTCTATGCTGTATGTGCTGGTGGTATCGCCTGTGTTCTCAACCGCCATAGAACTTTTTTCAGAAGAGCATGGGCACACGTAGATTGTTTTCTGGCTCGCGTAAGCATTGAAATCCTCCTCCAAAGAGCCTTCCAGGGCAAGCGCGCCCCTGACACTGACTAATAGGAGAAGGATACCTATCAAAACATAGATTAATTTGATTTTACTACTCATGGTCAATGACCCCCATTTGTTACTATTGGATAATATTATATTATATAAATGTTTCTGTTTTCTCATAAAAAATCAAAAACTTTATATAGCACAATTTAACTATTGTTAATAATGGTTTTTTAGGGTTTTTAGGGAGTGGTTAGCGTGATCATAATGCCTCCAGCCCATGGGGGGCCAATACAGGGTGAAGAATACAGGGTGAAGAATGGTAATTGATAAAAAACAGCTCATGCCGCAGGAAATAGAAGTATGGTATGTGATCCCTGCCATCAGGAGGGAGCTCGTCAGGGAGATGGTGAAGAGAGGCCTCAAGCAGAAAGACATAGCGGATAGTCTGGGGATTACAGGGGCTGCAGTCTCCCAATACCTCAGGAACAAGAGAGCAAGGGAAGTCCAGTTCACTGAAGAGACCCTCAACGAGATAAAAAGGTCTGCTGGTGTGATATCAAAAGACCCCCAAAAGCTGATCTGCGAGATGCAGAGGATACTCACGATTGTCAAGAAGAACAGGACGCTTTGCAGGGTCCATCACGAACACGGCAGGACACCGCAGAAATGCGAGGCCTGCCTCGGAATCAATTCCGGCTAAAAAATAATAAAAAAATGATAAAATAATAAAAATGAAGGAAGAGAAGATATATTTTGAGAACAGGCATGGACAGAAGCTCTGCGGGATATTGACTGTGCCTGAGGATACAGGAAGCAGGCACCATATTGTGGTGCTCGCGCATGGCTTCACGAGCAGCAAGGAAAGCTCCACATACCCATTTATGGCAAGAAAGCTCTATGAGGCAGGCATATTATCCCTGAGATTTGATTTTTACGGCCATGGGGAGAGCGAGGGAAAATTTGAGGACATAACTCTCACAGAGGGTTCAGAGGACATACAATCTGCGATTGATTTTGCAGGGAAAAAAGAATATGTGGAGGACATCTCCCTTTTCGGCACAAGCTTCGGAGGGGTGTGCACTATACTCGCAGCCGCCAGGCATAAGGACAAAGAGATAATAAAGGCAGCGGGGCTGAAGGCCCCTGCCGCAGACATGGTGGGAAACAGGAAGAACAAGCTGAGGGATGAGGGCTTCAGGGAATGGAAGAAGAAAGGCTTCGCTGAATTCCCCAAGGATGACGGGAGGCCAGTCAAGCTGAATTACTCATTCATTGAGGACGGGGAGATGATAGACGCGTTTGAAGAGGCAAAGAGCATCTCCTGTCCAGTACTTATAGTGCACGGCGACAGCGATGAAAGCGTCCCTGTACAACAGTCAGAAAAACTCGCGGACAACATCAAGGATGCAAAGCTTGAGATAATCAAGGGAGCTGATCATCATTTTGACAGGCCGGGTGAGAAAGAGAGAATAAACACAAGATTTGTGGAATTTTTCAGGGAGGTCTTAACATGAGAACGATATACCTGGACAACGGAGCAACAACAATGATGGATTCGAAAGTGCTGGATGCCATGACACCCTGCATGACAGAGAAATACGGAAACGCTTCTTCATCCCACCACAAGGGGCAGGAGGCAAGGTTTGCTCTTGAGGATGCGAGGTCTGCCATCGCGAATTCGATAGGCGCAGGGCCTGAAGAGATAACCTTCACCTCAGGAGGCACAGAATCCAACAATCTGGCGCTGAAAGGCATAGCCTTCGCCAACAGGAAAAAGGGCAAGCGCATCATAACAACAGGGATAGAGCATGATTGCGTGCTCAACGCATGCAGATGGCTGGAAAGCCAGGGATTCAAGGTCACCTACCTCAAGGTGGACAAAGAAGGATTCGTGAGCCCTCAAGATCTTGAGAATGCCATAACAAAGGATACACTGGTGGCCTCAGTGATACACGGCAACAACGAGATAGGCACCATACAGAATCTTGAAGAGCTGGGCAGGATATGCAGGAAACACAACATACTCTTTCATACTGACGCGTGCCAGAGCTACACAAAGACAGAACTCAATGTGGACAAGCAGAACATTGACCTGATGACCCTCAACAGCCACAAGATCCACGGGCCGAAAGGAATAGGCGCATTATACATGCGCAAAGGAGTGAATATAACTCCTCTGCAGCACGGCGGAGGCCACGAGCACGGGCTCAGGTCAGGCACAGAGAACGTTCCCGGCGCGGTCGGCTTTGCAAAGGCAGTAAAGCTGGCCAAAAGAAACCACATAAAACATATGGAAAGGATGAGAGACAAGCTCATAGCAGGAGCGCTTGAGATACCTGATGTCATCCTCAACGGCCCCGAAAACAAAGGGAGCGACAGGAGGCTCTGCAACAACGCAAACCTCTCCTTCAAATATGTTGAAGGCGAGGCGATAGGCGGTTATCTCGATGCCAAAGGGATATGCTCTTCAACAGGCTCAGCATGCTCAAGCAACAGCCTTGAGCCGAGCCACGTGCTGAGGGCCATAGGCCTTGAGGATGAGGATGCCCACGGCTCCCTCAGGCTCACAGTGAGCAGGTTCACCACAGAGGATGAGATAAACTACACCCTCAAGGTACTCCCCGGCATCATCAGGAAGCTAAGGAGGATAAGCGTCCTGGGAAGATTCAGGAGATAGGATTTTATTGATGATAATTATTAAGGGACAATAACCACGCAATGACTACGCAATAATCAGGAGGAGATGAATCAAAATGCAGCAGCAATACACAAAAAAGGTATTTGAGTATTTCCAGAACCCTCAACATGCCGGAGAGTTCAAGGACCCTGACGGCACAGGGGAAGTGGGGAACCCAAAATGCGGCGACATGATGGAGATATCCATCAAGGTAAGTGATGACAGGATCGATGACATAAAGTTCAAGACCTTCGGCTGCATAGCGGCAATAAGCAGCACAGAAGCATTGTGCAGGGTTGCGAAAGGGAAAACACTGGAAGAGGCGAAGAGGATAACATCAAAGGAAATAATGGAAGAGCTGGGAGGTCTTCCTCCGGTAAAGATCCACTGCTCTGTCCTCGGCGCCGATGCGCTGAAAAAGGCGATAGAGGATTATGAAAACAGGGCAGGGAAGAAATGATACGCACAAACCCTCTGATCTTGTGGGGGTGATTGGAGATGTCCGGAAATTCGTTTGATATTGGTTCTGACACTCGTGAGGGTGGCGGCCCGGCAGAGGCGGAACTTGCCGATGCTGTCCTCGCGAGATACGGAGAGATAGCGCTCAAGGGAAAGAACAGGCCTTATTTTGAGGACAGGCTCGCGGACAACATAAGGGATAAGACCAGAGCCAGGGTGAGGAAGACCTCAGGCAGGTTCATAATCCATCCCCAAACAACCAACCCCCGAATAATCCGCCCCCGCACCGGCAGTAATGGCCCATACCATAAAGATTCCGGTGAATGTTCTCATAAACATGCCTCTAATGATCCGCATCAGGAGATGGAGGGAATAATCAGGAACCTAAAAAAAGTCTTCGGGATAACATCCATAAGCCCTGCAAGAGAGGTCCGCCTCGACATTGATGATATAAAAGAAGAGGCGCTGAAGCAGGCCAAAAACCTGAAGAACAGGGATTCAAAGAGTTTCAGGATCACAGTCCAGCGTATCCAGAAAAGGCTGAAGCCGAGCCCTGAACTTGAGAGGGAGATCGGCGCGTATGTGGCAGAGAACACAGGCAAGAAAGTGAAGCTCGAGGGGCCGGATCTTGAGATATCTGTTGAGATAGGCGAGAAAGCATACGTTTTCACAGAAAGGATACAATGCCTTGGGGGCCTGCCGGTAGGGGTTGAAGGCAGTACCGCACTGATCTGCGAGAAAGGCAGGGAGGAGGCGTGCGCGCTTGCGGGCCTGCTCATGATGAAGAGGGGATGTAATGTATACCCCTTCCTGCTGAGCGGTAAGAAAGGCAAAGGTATGCAGGAACACGAGCAGCATACCGGACTCCTCCATGATCACGGGGCGAGAAAACCTGAAACCGCAGGCGATATAAAAGAAGCAGAACACAAAGCAGCAAAAAAGAGATGCAGGGCGCTTGTGATCGCCAGCACTCTTGATGATATTTATTGCCCTGAAACAGACCTGATGATATTATGGCCCCTCATAAGATACACCAAAAAGGATATAAGGAGAGAGCTTGAAGGATTCAAGAATGCAGGCCAAAGCAAATATGAGTGATAAGAAAGATTCGGATTTTCAGAAGGAATTCGAGAATAAGGTTCTTGATACAGTAGATAGATACAATCTTTTCACCAGAAAAGACAAAGTTCTGGTGGCCTGTTCCGGAGGCAAGGACAGCACAACAATATTGTACATACTCAAAAAGCATGGGTTCAATGTTTCTGCGATAACAATAGACAGCCTTATAGGCAACTACACAAAGAAGAACCTGCAGAATCTCGAAAGGTTCTGCGCGGATATCAGCGTAAGGCTCTACAAGGTTTCCTTGAGGGACAAGTTCGGCAGTTCAGTATGCTACATAAAGGCCCTCCTGAAAAGGAAAGGGATAAACATGACCTCATGCAGTGTCTGCGGTGTTATGAGAAGATACCTCTTGAACAAGGAAGCCAGGAAACTGAAGCCTGCATGCATAGTAACCGGACACAACATGGATGATGAGGCCCAGTCAATAATGATGAACCTGCTGAGGAACAGGCTATACACATCCGCAAGACTGGGGCCAAAGACAGGCCTGAAGGATGATTACAGGTTCATCCCCAGGGTCAAGCCCCTGTACTTCTGCTCTGAAAAGGAGATAACCACCTATTCAAAGAGCAGAAAATTCAATATCAATTATGAGCCCTGCCCGTGCAGGAGCGAATCCTTCAGGAAGAAGACCATAGACCTGATTGAAGCGCTAAAGAAGAGAAACCCTGAAATCAGCGAGAACATGATAAGAAACTTCCTCACCGTCCTGCCGAAACTGAAGGAAAGATATCATACAGAAGATGAGATGGATTCCTGCAGGAAATGTGGAGAACCCTCACAGGGTAGCGTATGCAATGCATGCCATATAATCTCATTGGTGCAATCAGAATAAAGAACACAAGAAAATAAAAAAGTAAAATAATAGACTAATGGGGCTTCATGCCTTGATGTCCTTCAACCCCCCTGTCTCAACAAAAAATGATGCCTCGCCGTCCGGAAGGCTCGGACTGTCTATGAGCTTCGCGACCCTGCTTCCCTTCTTGCCTTTCCTCAGGTAGATCCGGAATGTTGAGGCGTGAGCCACTATATGCCCCCCTATGGCCTGTGTCGGATCCCCAAAGAATATGTCCGGCTTGGACATGACCTGATTGGTGACATAGACACATATGTTGTGGTTGTCCGCCAGCTTCAGGAGAGTGTGCATGTGCTTGTTGAGCTTCTGCTGTCTCTCAGACAATGTCCCTCTCCCAATGAACTCTGCCCTGAAATGCGCGGTGAGGGAATCCACAACAACAACCCTTGCCTTGATATTCTCGTTCTTCACCATCTCCTCTATCTTCTCAGCAAGCAGCATCTGGTGGTCTGAGTTATAGGCCCTTGCGACCCTTATATTGGCCAGTGTCTTCTCAGGATCCAGGCCTTCCTTGTCTGCGAGCTCCTTTATCCTCTCCGGCCTGAACGTATTCTCTGTGTCAATATAGAATGCTACAGCACCCTCCTCTTGTATCTGGGCATTTACAGCGAGTATGTGGGCGAGCTGTGTCTTTCCTGATCCGAACTCGCCGAAGCACTCTGTTATTGAACTCGTTTCAAAACCTCCACCCACAAGCTCATTGAATGCCTCGCTCCCTGTCTTTATCTTGATGACCTTCTCCCTTCTCCTGAGCAGGTTGTCTCCTGATTCAAAGCCCATATTCAGGTTGTCCCTTGCCGCCTTTATCATCTTTCTTGCGACAGCCTCGCTTATGCCTGTCACTTCTATTATCTCTCCGGGAGATGAGACCGCAAGCCCCATCAAATCCGTGTATCCTGCATCCTTGAGCTTCTGCGCTGTGGCCGCGCCCACTCCCGGCAGGTCTTCAAGCCCTGCTTTCTTCATGACATCTTCATCAACCTGGATATCTATCTTCTCCTTCTCCGCTCCCTCTTCGTTGGAATTCTCCATTTTATCGTCCATTGTCTTGTCCTCATCCATCCCCTTGTCCGTTTTTGCCTTGTTCATCATAACATCACCTTTTTTTATTAATCTTTTGATTGGATAGAGAGGGGGCTTAAGCCGCCTCCCCAGCATCGCCCTCTTTCAGGACGAGGTATTCATAGGCTTTCTTGAGCACAACTTCGGCCCTTGGCAGGTCATTCAGCCTCATTGAGCTCGTGTTCTGCCATGCGTCGTTCTTGTCCTTATAGCTCCTGCTTATGGAGATTGTCCTGAACTCCACAGCCTGCCCGTCCCTGTTTCCTGTGTTCTTCCACACAGTCGCTGCCACAGGGCCCGCCCTGAACTTTTTCTCAGGCAGATTCTTTTGCGCCTCTGCACTTGCGGCGCTTGTTTGGTTTGTTGTTTGGGTTGTCATTACAACCACCTCCTTGCTTTCGCTTTTTATTTCAAGCCCCCTTGATCATGAGCTGCACGCACCGGAAAGGTTCCGGCGCAAGGCTCCAGGGACCGGAGTGAATATTAAGTGATGCGGGCCATTTAAATACCTCATCCCGGCATGTCCAGTGTCCAGTGGGGGAGCAGTAATCCTTCAGGATGTCTTAAGGGTGTTTAAAGCATCTGGCGGAAGAATTGCAGGTGTCCAGTGCTTATTAATACCTGATATGTGTCCGCAACATACCTCATGATTGTCATTCAGTATATGATGGCAGGGAAGAAGTATCAAATGTGTTTCAGATTTTCTTCATAAGGGTTGCATGCTTATGAGAATCCATAAGCTAATCACTGTGGCCGCAAAGAACAAGACATATTCAGCCAGGCCGCCCGTCCTGATCAGGCCGTTTAGCCTCATCCTGGACAGGGGATGGAAAGGCATAATCCCTTCCCTTGTCGTGCAGTCTGCTATTATGTGGGCCAGGTATCCGAGGGGTAAGGCAGCGATATACAGGCCATACCTCATGTCTGTCATGTAATGGGTTATCAGGAGGAAAAGCATCAGGACAGCGAATATGCTGTGGAAGAATCCCCTGTGCTCGAAGAGCATCGCCCCTACCTTAACTTTCCTCCCCACTTTTGATTCGGGATGGTCAATGTCAGGGAGCGCCGATCCTATGAGGACAAGGGCCATGAAAAGAAGCTGGTTCCCGGGCTCCCATGCCTGTATGAGGAGCAGGCCTGCCAGAAATCCTATCACGAGGTGGGTTCTGAACATCATCTTTATCGAACTCTTTTTATTATCAAAGCGGGAGGTATAAAACCAAAACCCTGATGTAAAAAAATAACTTTAAATACTTTTCCCGCTTCCGGCCCTGCATGAAGAGAGATACAGAGGACAAGACAGAGGCAGAGGACAAGATAATAAGGGCATTGTGCCTTGCAGGCCTTGCCTTCTTTTTCGTATGGGGCGTTATAACCATCGCTGTGAGGGACAACGAGCTGATATTCGACAGGTTCTACTCAGCGGCCATAATGCTGGCCGCCTACCTCTTCTACAGAAGGATGCACCTCAGGCTTCCTGCTCTGCTTCTGGCATTTGCAGTGCTTTTCCTGCATCACCTGAAGCTTTACGGCCAGACATATTACGGCTTTCTGCAGTTCGACATGATAATGCACTTTGCCGCGGGTGCCGCGCTTGCGGTGATATTCTATCAGTATCTTTCCTATGACCACTCAAGGCTATGGTCTGCTGTCATGGCTTTGCTGGTCGCTGTAGGCATCGGTTCTTTGAGTGAGATCATGGAGTATGTGGGTTACTACCTTCTCGGTCCGGGCGAGGGCCTGCTCTTCTATGGTGAGGGGGATTTCGGGGAGTATGCTGACGTCGCATGGGACATGATGATGAACACTGCAGGCGCTTTTGCCGCTGCGGCCTGCTCTGCACTGAGCGGGGTGTTCATCTTAAGGGGGAAGAAACGGCAGCGCAAGGGCAAGAATAAGAAGGGCTGATCACAAAAACAGAATAGGTTGTGCTTTTTCCTTGCGGGGTTCCTGTTGTGAATGCGCTATAATAGGATCATTACTCTATGTTCCAGGAGGCATCCTTGTCTTTATCCGGAGATTCACCGCCTTCGCCATTCCCTGTGTCTTCTGTTGTGCCCTGCTCCGTGCCGGCAGAGGCTCCCTGCGATCCTGAGGAGTCCTCAGAAGGTTCCGGACCGCCGCCTGCCCCCTGGGCCTCATCAGTGCTGTCCTTATCCTCTTTCTTGGATTCTTCAATCCTCTTCTTCTCCTCTTCAGGATCAGGATTCGGGAAGACACGCTGCGCTATGAACTCAAGCCTGTCCATCATGGTGTTCTTGTTTATCCTACCGACTATCTTTATCTGCTTCCCCAGAAGATTATGCTTGACCTCGTCAAACTTGTCAGGCAATTCCCTGTACTTCTCTATGTCCTCATGGCTCTTTTCAAGAAGGTTCTGCACTTGGTTCCTGAAGAAAACAGTGCGTATGTTGCTGGAACCGTCATCAAGCACCAGCCCCAGGACGTATGAGTATGTAGGGGTCACTTCATTATGGACATCACAGACAAAGCCGTTATCACCCTGTTTGAGCCTCTTGCTGCATTGAGGGCAGACCTCAAAGAACCTCAGGTCATACACCTGCACTATGGTCCCCATCAGCTCCGCATCAGAATCCCCCTCCTTGAGCTCTGATATGCTTTTCCTGTTGGTTTCAGGGGCCTTCACCTCGCCCACGCTCTCGCCTTCAGGGTTTATCTCAAGGCTTCCCCTTTCATTCACATGCACTTCCTTCCTGTTATTGTTATCCTTGACATATCCTGACTCCAGTTTTATGACATTGTCTTTTGTTATCTCGTTGAGCTTGTCCGCCTGATCACCCCATAGAACAACCCTCACAGTGCCTGTCTCATCGCCTATTATGAACGAGCCGACCTTGCCTGACCTGTCTCCTTTCTGGAACTCCCTGACCTCATAAACCTGGACGACCTTCCCCACAAGCTCAACATTTCTCATGCCCGGCAGGAGGTTCTTTATGCTGAGCTTTCCGGAGCTCTGCTCCATCACCTGTATGCCCATCTCATTAGCGATTATGTGCGCTGCGCCCTCTTTCGATATAAGGCCTGAGAGCTGGTCCATCTTGCTCTTTACCTTCGAGTCTATCTCTTCCTGAGAAATGCCCTTCTCTTTTATCTTCTCCACAATCTGCTCGTAAGGAATATTTACCATGTGATTGACACCCCCTACAATGCCTTTTCGGGCCTTATTTATATATTTTACGCTGGTTTTGTGATTTTGGGCAGGCGACCACCATATACACGCTTGATTATATGCGCTTGTTTATCTGAGGGCTGCCTTCCCGCATCTCCCAATCATTCTTTGAAGTCAAGCGCGAACTTATACTCAATGGGTTCTCTCACAGCCCTCCTCTTCTCAGGGTCATATACAGATGACATGCTTTCTGTTCTCACGCAAAGCTTGTAATTCCTCTTCTCAACCTCGCATCTGGTTCCTGAATCATCATCGGTAAAGGTGAGGGTGTTCCCGTCCTTTTTGGCATATAATGTCTCTACACCGCTTTCTGTCCTTATCCTCTTGCTGTCTTCTACAGAACCGGGGAATGAATAGGACGCATCCGGGGTTTCAGAGGTTATCTTTATCTTGCCGGAGCCTGAAGCGCTTATCGTGACCTCCTCACTGCTGTCCTCCTTCTCGTACTCATACTCAAGGGGTATCTCGCAAGTGCACTGGTCGCTCTCTGATTCCGCGCAGGCCTTGGTCCACTCGGCGAAATCGCTGATCATATTCTCCTGATAATCGCAGGGCCCGTTGAAGAGGAGGAGGTCATCATCTATCTCCCTGCGGTCATCTACCGCTTCCTTGACACATTCCCTGAGACCATCCGAGCTCTCGTCTTTGCACTCATGTATTATCTCTTTTGCTGTCCGGATCAGCTTGCTGTACACTTCAGGGTCGTAATCGGTCTCTGCCCTGAAGGAGGGGTTCGCATAATACTCCCCTATCTTCATGTAATCCACTGGCTTGTACTCACAGACATAAGGGGAGCCTCCCGCTTCAACCATCATTGAATCCCCTTCTCTTGTCACCGCCCTCTTCACTGCTGCCATGACCCTTGAAGGATACTCATACATCCCTTCCGCGAACTCTTTGCTCCATCCCCTGCTTTCAGCCAGATCTTCAGCATCCTCCAATGTTATATCCTCCCACTTGATCTCCTCTGCCATCTTATCCTCTCTTTCAGATGCAAGGCTCCTGATCTCTTTCGCCACTCCTTCTCCATACCTGTAGCAGAGGCTGATCCAGTAATAATAATCCCCGTTCGTTTCGGGCACGACGCTGCATTCCTTGATTGTGTTCTTCAATGAGATGGCTCCTGCCCCAATCTGGTCGCCTGCTCCCTCCATACCCTTGATGAAGTCATCCCACTTGCAGGTCTCTTCCTCGCACTCATTCGGCCCCAGTCCTGATTCTGTTGCGGGACCGACTCTCATCAGGCCGCAGTAACCGTTCTTGTTGCAGACGCATCCTTCATCATTGCAGAACATGTTGTCTTCTGATTCCTCAAAAGGTGTTGGGTCGCCTCCTGATTCCACTGCTATAATCCCTTTTATGAGCCCTGCAGGCAGATCATAATGCTCGTTCATTTCAGTGATATGCTCTTCATACTCTTTTATCCTTCCTTTTGCCTTGTCCCAGTCAGAGCTGTCATCAAGAGTGTGGTCTATCTGGCTGAAATCATAATCAGGAAGGTTATCCTCAGCGATGTCCATGCCGGTTATGGCTGTTTCTATAGCTGTTCCTGAAGCTTCATTGCCCGCCGGACCTGTTGGATGCTGTGTCCTGTCTGTCATGGGATTCAGGGAAGGACCGAAGAGCCTGCTGACAAGCCCGGTGATAATATTATCTTCATTGCCATCAGGAGAACCAGGTTCCGCCACTGCGGCTGTTGTTATGCTGTTCCCCCCTCCCAGGTCTGCTTTGGTGAATGAGTCAAAACCTTTCGGCCTTGCGAACCCTATCTTCATGCCGGGCTTTTTCTCCTGCTGGGCCCTCCTTATCTTCATGAATTCCTTGAGAGGCCGGTCCTTCAGGTGGCTTCCCCCTCCTGATTCGGATGTCCAGAGCTCTCCTCCCTTTCCGTATATCATCAGCACATGATCCCATGTGCGCTTTGACATCCAGTTATTGGTCCCCCCGCTGGGCCTGTCCAGGAGGACGATGTCTCCCGGCCGTGCCTCTGATTCGCTTATCATGGTGGAGTACTTCGGGCTGCCCCACTGCTCGGCCAACGGGCCGTGTCCGCTTCCTAATCCTTCCATCCCTTTGCGTTCCCGTATCTCATTCACCAGGAAATGGACCCAGCCCGAGCAGTCGATGCCTCTTCCGGGTGTGGATCCGCCTAGCTGATATTCGGTGTTGTAATACTTGCTTGTCAGCTCGTCTATTATGCCCGAAACTGTCCTGGCTCTCTCTTGGCCGGTTCCTGCTGATACATCTTCCCCTCCTCTGTCAGGAGTGTACTCACAGACGCATCTCAATGCTCTGCCTCCTGCAGTTGCGGTTGTCATGCCACCCATGCAGGCTGTGGACTCGTCAAGCTTCCTTATGATCGGCATGACCTTGCTGATGTAGTAGGGGTCTGTGGCATAGCCCGCTTCTCGTGTCGCTTCAAGGATCTGCGGGGCTGTGAGCTTTGTGATATCTGAAGTCCCGAACATCTCTCTCCTCTTGCTGCTGTGCCTGCTCTTCTCAAGCAGTTCTATATGGGCCCTGAAACTCTCTGTGGCGGATGAGTATTTGGCGAAGTCTGCTGTCACGGTAGTCCTTTTTCCTTCATAATATTCTGTCGTTTCCGTTCTGTAACTGCCTGCATCGCCGCTTCCTTTAACACCAAAAAAATTATTGGCGTTCTTTGTGAGACCTGAACTGCCGTATCCGCTTTCCAGGGCTGCCTGCGCGAGCGTGAATTTGGCGAGCTCTATCGATCCTCTTGATGCCGCAACTGCATCATCCCAATACTTGCTGAAGAATCCCCTCTCTTTACCGCCGTGCATGGAGAAGTCAGGGCATGAAGAGCCAGTGCTGCTCACAGGCATCCCAGTTATAGAATTTACAGCTGATCCTGTTATCTGCCCTGTTGTTTGTGATGCGCTTCCTGATGAGGACGCGATGCCCGCTGACTGTCTCTTCTTCTTCACTGCCACAAGGGCCATGGGTATGCTCCTTCCGCTGTCAGAGAAACTCTTTGTCTCTCCCCCCGATCTTATTGATACATCCCTCCCGCTCACATGGTATTCAAGCGATGTGGAGCTGCCCCCGTCCAAAGCTATGGTGCGTGTGCACTTGTGCTGATTCTTCATATATTCCGCGAACTGCAGAGATGTCGCGCGCTCTGCAGCGAAAAGCTTTATCTCTCCGTTCTCTGTTATGCAGATTGAAGCCCTCTGCCTCACGCCCTTGTCATTCCTGACCACAACACTTCCTTTTTTTATGAATGTCCTGAAGTCGCTTACAGCTGAGCTAACTGAACTCATCTGCTCATCACTGTATGATCTGAACTCTTCAGCAGTGATTATCTTCTGCATACCATCCTCAACAACAAAGAAATTCTCCTCCTCCATATCCCCCCTGCCTTCTATCAGTTCTCCGTAGGCTATTATGTCTGTTGTGGGGCTGAAGTCGGGCTCGAAATAGACTCCGTTTATTGCCGCAACAGAATCAGGCACCCCTCCTATGATCTCCTTGAGCGGGGCTGACCTCTTGCCCAGCACCTCATCAGCTGTGACTGTCCTCAACACATATTGCCTGGGGTCAAGAGTGGCTGTGTACGACCTGCCCCCATTGAGTGTTGATTCCTGGATGTTTATTCCAGCCCCTTCAGAAAGCGCGGTGATGCTCTCTGTCTGGGACGAGCCTGGAATACAAAGGTTTCCCTGCACCCCTCCTATATCAGGCACTGCAGCGACCCCCTGTGGCGTGCTGGTCTGAGTTCCCGCGTACTCCTTTATGGAATCCAATAATAACTCTGCCAGCTTCTGCCTGAAGCCATCATCATTGAGTCTCGGATCATCAGTGTTGCTCAACTCTATCAGGGCGGTGGCTGCCTTGTCTGATTCTGACGCTTTCCTCAGGAAGTAGAGGTATTGGCTGTATTTTTTTAATGGTTTGTTGCTCACATCCCCGAACTTTCTTGCTATTATCTCGCCCAGTTTCTTGTCTTCCGCGCTGCCTGCGCTCCAGTCGCACTTCTCCCTGTACTTGTCTGCTGAGGGGCAGTGTATTATCACCTTGCTCCCCTTGCAGTTCAGGCAGTCGCTGTGTATGTCTATTATGACATCCGCGTCCGCTTTCAGGGCCTTGCCTGCCCTCTTCTCAAGGTTCTTCTTGCTGCCCCCGCTGCAGTCTTCAACCCTTGTCATCACAGCATTGCCGCCTTCTGATTCCACCATGGCTTTAAGTTTCATCGCTACGTCCTGGACTATCTCAGCCTCTCCCGGCGCGCCCGCGTTACAGCCCGTACCTGCAGGAGTCCCGTGCCCCGCTTCTATCGCTATGGTTTTTCCCGAGAGTGCCTGTGCGCTTGCGCTAAAAGATGACATGGAGGCGCAGATCATCAGGAGAGCTGCCAATAACAGGATTCTTGAAGGATGCAATTCCTGCTTTGCATTTCCGATGCTTGTGCCTCTCTTCTTGTTTATATTCCCCATCCTACCCTCTCATCTTTCGTTTCCTGTCTTTTTTTCCATAAGTTTCTGGATATCCTTCTGCTTCCATCCTCTCTGTGCAAGCCATTCTATTATCTGGCTGTCTTTGTAGCCCAGCCTCTTGTAATAATTGTACTCATACTCCAGTCTCGGGTTCAATAATCCTTTTTCTCTTCTCCTGGATACTATGATTGCGATGAATCCTGTTGCAAGAATGATGATCAGGATTGCCAAGCCGCTCCATAAAAGACTCGGCCCGTCATCTTCTGTCGTGTATAGGAAACCCTCCCCTGGGCCGCCATAACCCTCATAATCCTCGTACTCATCCTCAAGCTCTTCCTGATATGATCCGGCGAACTCCTGCTTATCCTCCACGCATTCTCCATCACAGCAGGCATTTCCTTCAGTTCCACGGGAAAGGATTTCTCCTTCACATTCCTGCCATGGCCTGCACAACTCACCTCCTGATATCCTGCAGGATGCATTCACATCCGGCCTCCCGTCAATCCAGCTTTCTTTTTCCTTGCCTGCGCCCTCTCCTTCCAGCTCCCAGAGATCATCGGAAGATGCGATATCATCCCCATAATTACTGTATCTGGGCTCTCTTTCTTCGGCTTCAGCAGAGAGGTCTATGCATCTGCCGATGCAGCACAGAATATCTCCCATCTGCTGCACTGAACCGCCGCATGCCTCCTCTGAATAGCATTGCTCACCGCCTTTTATCCTGCATTCCCTGCTGTCTTCTCCTGTCCCTATCTCTATGCACTCGCCGAGGCAGCACGAATCAGCGTATTCGCCGTGCTCGAATGTGGATACTATCTCGCCGTCGCACTCCTCTGTCACGCTGCAGAGCTCTCCGCCGTAATTCAGCTCGCATTCAGGCGGCCCCTGATCATTGTAGAAGCATCCTTCCTCCTCACAATCCTGGCAGTCAGCGTCCATGCCGTCGCAGTCAGGATCACACTTGCTGTCCCTTGCGAGATCACAGTAATCGTCCTCTTCTCCTGAAGGGCAGTCGCCGCAGACAGCAGAGTTCTCGAACATTGTGCAGTCATTGCAATTCACTGTGCCGTCTTCTATCATGCAGTCCGAGTTTTCGCAGTATTCGCACTTCCCGTTATTGTTGCAGAAATCCACCTCCCTGCTGTAGTACTCTGTCCGGCTTCCGCCAGATTCTCCTGTTATCTTTATGCTTGAGATCCCTCTTGAGAAGGGAAGGGTCATGCCCCCTGAATATACGGGTGAGGAATACAATTCGTTCCCCTTGCTGTCATAAGCACGAAGAGTGAGGGGAAGCTCCTCTATGCTTCCGTACACCCAGGACTCATAATAATAATGATCCTCTATAGGCTTTATCTTAGGCACTTCAATTATGGGGGATTCCGGGTCCACAAGGCTCGCCTGCACCTCGACATAGACATATTTTTCTGCATGGCATGAGGATGAAAGGGCTGCCAGCATGACAACAGTGATGAATAAGAGCAGAGAATGCCCCCCCGCTCTTCTTCTCATATCCTGCTTGTTCCTGTCCTTTTCGCGGCCCATCATTCCAGTATCCTCACCTTTGTCCCCACATCCACACGATTGTACAGTTCGTTCGCGTCTGAGGGGTTCATCCTCACACATCCTGCCGAACTCTTTTCTCTTATCCCTCCTAGTTTTGAGGCGTGTATCTCTATGCACCCTCCTGTGTATCCCTTTTCACGATCCTCTCCATTAGGGTAATTGAGCCCCATAACTGCTGCCTGATCGCCACCATAAGCATCTGTCCAGAGTTTCTCTCCTGAAGGGCCGGTAGAGCCGTAATAAAGGTCATTTCCCTTGCACCACGTCCTTCCATCTTTTATTGTGCCGTCCGCTTTGCTGGCCTTCCACTTTATCCTGTAATCCCCGACAGGTGTCTTCTTATCGCCCTGCTTTGTTTTTCCCATTCCGTTGCTCCCTATGCCTATATCATATTCTTCTACAAGTCTCTGGCCATCATAGAGCCAAAGCCTGTATGATGAGCCCTTTATGACTATGTGGTGTCCTGTTTCTCCCTGTATAGGCCCTGCTTCAGGAGGCATTCCTGCGCTTCCTCCTCCTGCCGCTGTTCCTGCAGCCATTGCCGCAGCAGGACTTGTCACCCTCGCAGCCCCGCATATTGTCCTGTCCTCGTTTATGTAGCCCTTGATGACCCCTGTATTTGTGGAATGCGCCTCGTATGTCCTGTGCTTACCGTTTTCCATTCCTGCATAGAGGGCCACGTGATGTATTCTGGAAGGGTTACAGGTGACCTCATCGCTGCTCTGGCTGAAAGTGCCTTTCTTGTCATCATACCATATGATGTCTCCCGGCTGGAGTTTGTTGTAATCATCCGCGCTCCTTATCGGTATCACATAGCAGTCCATGTTGCACTCTCCTCTGAAGCAGTTAGCCCGGCTGTCAGGATCCATGCAATACTTGTATTGGTCCCTCGATACTCTAGGCATGCGGGCATCCCTCGCTTTCCAGTACGCGTAACTCACCAGACCTGAGCAGTCGAATCCTGACGCGCCACATCCCTTATCACAATCCTCCCCGCTGAGGTCGCCTCTGCAGCTCTCAGGGCAGTAGCGGTTGCCTGAGCATTCAGAGCTGCAGAGATTCCACGCTTCCCTTCCCGCCTTGAGGCATGCACTGCACTGGCTTGAGCCCTGATGGCACGCGGACGCGCAGGTCCTGTGTATGCAGCTCCAGCAATCCCCCCACTGCGAGGACATATCCGGAACTTTCGCACCCCCATACACATAAGGCGATCCTATGAATGATCTGGCTATCTCAAGCACATCCCCTCCAACTGATACGCGGCCCTGCTGCTGGACTGTTGTGGGAAGCACCTCTTCCTCTTTCACATCACCTACAAGGACAGGCATCATGAAATCTTCTTTTGCCATCCCATAGGCCTGCCCTTCTTCGATGATTATCCTGTAATTGTTCGGCGGGAAATAGCTGAGCGGGCCTGCAAGATCAGTCGGGTTCTCAGCTTCCGGAGGGACTGTGGAGGTTGTGGTTGATGGTCCTTTGTTCCCCTCTTCCAGACTCAAAACCTTGCCAGTGATGAGAGACGGATTGTACCTGTAAGAGTAGAGATAAGTGTAGAGGTTGTCCTCCATCTCCTCACCGAACTGATCTTCTGACTTTTCGGGCTCAGGATAGCACTCTTTGTCCTCAGATACCCACATGTTATAGCCGAGGTATCCGCCGCACTCACTGTCTCTGAGCCCTCCTTTCTGGCTGATGGTGTAGGCTGACTGCTGGGCCGCTAACGCCGCGGACTGGTCAAGGAACGTGAGGAATTGGTTTGCGGTCTGTGATGCCTCGAGCACGGCGATCTGGTGCTCGCCTATGTACTTTGATTCCCACTTTGAGGGCTGATCAAGAACCTTTATGGTGAGGAATGCGAATAATGAGATTACAAGTGCGATCGTGGCTATGTATAACAGCATGGCCCCCCTCTTGTCCTTCCTGATGCGGTGTGTACATGCAATCATTGGACTGGTGTTTCCGCCCGCTTTGCCGCTCTTTCCTCTCCTCATCACCTGTTCACCTCTTTCTCCAGCATGAGTCTCAGCCTTATCGGCCTGTAATCCAGTGAGGGCAGCTTTGCTTCAGCCACTCTGGTCTCCCCTGATATCGATCCGTACATGAAGCTTACTGAGTCAGGGTAGGTTATCTCCAGCTTCCATTTTCCTCCTCCCGCGCTCTGATTGAGGATTGAGATCGTCTGTGTTTTGAGTATCTCCTTGTATATATCCTTTTCAGTTGTGCCTCCTGCCAGGATCACTATGTCCGCAGTAGTGAGCCCTTCATCCGCGAGCTTTTCAGCCTTGTCTTTTATCTCATCCTCCTCATCCTCATAATCCTCCTCTGAGAGGGGCGAGGCGAGATATGAGCTGAGCATCTCCCTTGCTGTTATCTCGGCCGATTTGCCTTCGATCTCCCTCTCCACTCTGGCCGCGCCGGATGATATGACGAAGAATATTATCGCGAATATGATTATTCCCCCCACTATGGCTAATGTGTAATCGAACCAGGTGTGCATCACCCCTCTTTTCGACCCGAGCAAGCGGACCCCCGCGGCCGGCCTGCAATTCCCTTTACTTGATTCTTCACTCATATTATCATTGTGCCCTTTTTTGTTTAACGTTTTTCATTCTTCATCGCGGTACTGCCTTCCTGCTCTGTTGCTCATGATAAGCATTTCTTGCTCGTGCTTATCCTCATCTCCCCTCTTTTCAGCTCATCATCCTCCTTCACCACAACAGGCCATCTGCTGACCTTTATCTCCTCAGGGTTCTTGTAGTTCGGTGTTTCCAGGCTGGTGGCCTCATCATCATATTCCAGATCGACCTTTATGCACACGGGCGATCCCTCTCCCATACACCCTTCCAGCCGTTCCTCATCAAACTTTTCCATGTCTATGATGTGGGAGTATATCCTTTCTGTATCATCATCCTGATGGACAAAGCATTCAGGCGAGTTGAGCAGCCTGAACTCGGCCACTGTACTCTGCAGTCCGCCGAGTATGGATGTTGTCTCCACATGGTATGCTGATGTGGCTATCACAAGGAAGACAGCGAACAATGCTATTATAACCCCTGATATGATGAAGTATATCGCATAATTGGGCGCTCCGGGCCCTTCCGCTTTTTTTGATTCTATTATTTTCGGGATCATTCTGCCATCAATGTTTTTGCAGTCATATTTCATTGCGCGCCCTCTTTCCTCAGGCCTTTCTTCCTCTCTATTATGAATATCAGTATCGCTATGAGCATGAACAGAACGGCCCCCACTATGACCTTCAGGGCTGTTGCCGTGGCCTTCTTTCTTTTCGCCGCGCTGAAGGTCCGGTCGTTGAAGTCCAGGAAAGCGCAGTCAATATCCTTTACAGGGCAGTTCTTGTCGCAGTAGTTGTCGCTCATTATGGCGCATGTGAAATCCTCTGTCCTGCTGCAGTCCTCAGGGCATGTCTCGTAGTTCTCGTGGAACTCGCATATGCTGTTCCCGCACTGGCAGTCAGGATCCCCTGGACAGCTCTGATTGCATACGCCGTCCTTGATCAGCGCGCAGTAGCCTGCAGTTCCCTCCTTTCCTGCCTCAGGCGTCATCCCCTCTCTTAGGTCGTTTATTATTGTTGCCAGATAGCTGGTAGCTTCCTTTTGTGTGGTTATGAGGCTTTTCTCTTCTATCCTGTTCTCGAGTATCCCCTCGATCCCGGTGCTGGTGAGAGGGGCGCTGCCTCCTACAGGCGTGGCGATCGTTATCCTGTTCCTTCCGAAATCATACACTATTATGATGTCTGATCCTGTGCCGTTGTAATACTGTTCCGCTTCCTCCAGCAGGTCCTCTGATTCCTGGAGTACTGCTATTGAGAGGTTAAGGCCTGTCTCCCTGGTGAATTCTTCCGCTTCCTCGGTCAGGAGAGTCTTGTTTATGCCTATCTCATCCTTCACCATCGCTTGTGCAGGGCCAGCCAACACTATCGCTGACCATGTTGTGATCACTATAATCATCAGTGTAAGCGCGGTTCCGGATTTGCCTCCTGTCGTCTTCTTTTTCATCTTTATGTTTTTCTTTTGTTTGTGTCCTGCAGGTGTTCCCTTTTCATCCTTGCTTTTTCTCATCGGGGGAAGCATGCATGTTGCGTGACGGTGTCATAGTGTGGTCCCGCTTATCTGGCCGTGCGTCCTGGTCTCTGCCTTCTCTTCATCCTCTCCTGTTCCGTCTGTTCCTCCGGAGGGAGTGTCTGGATCCTTCCTGTCTTCCTCCCTGCCCCCTTCTTCCTCTTCATCCGGCCCTTTCTCTTCCCCGTCTTTATTGCTGTCCTCTTCCTCAACATCCCCCCCATAGTATTCTATGATCCCCTTCAGCACGATGCCTGCTATATTGTTTATTTCCTCATTTGAGAACCCTCTCTTGTTCCTTATGTTCCCTATCTCAAGCTGGACAGAGGGGGCCTCTTCCTGCAGGACTGACTCCTGATCCTCATCATCCAGCTTGTTCAGCTTGACCTTCATTGTATCGAGAACCGCATACTCTTCCCCTCTGAACCTGTTCTTTATGAGGCAGGCCAGCTTCTCAGACCTCTCGGAGCCTGTGGGGATTATTGCCTGCAGGGGCCTGTCCATCATGTTGGGTGATTTTCCTATGTGTATGCTCACCATCATATCAGGAGGGGGGTCCGAGGCTGATATCTCCCTGTTCTTTTCTGACACATTTTTCTGCGGGACGAGCATGCAGTTCAGTGATATGGACTCGCAGAGGACCTTGATGCTCTCGGCTATCCTTGAGGTGAGCTGCCATTCCTCAATATCATTGTGGGTATAGCCTTTCTCCTGCTCGCTCTGGCCGGGGTCTATGAATATGGCTTTCTTCTTCATATCCGCTGCTGTGTCTATGCTGGGGCAGTCCTCTTCCTCATTGAAGACGCCTGTCTGGGTTATCCGGAGCGTGCCTTCCTTCTTCCTGAAACCGAGCAGGTGGGGGAAAGTGAATTTTCCGGTGAAGGGCTTTTCAGGCCCTGAGAGTAAGCGGTACATGCTCCAGTCCGGGCCTATCTTCTCGCCTTCATCTGTCTCCTTGAGCCTGGATTCAGCCCCCTGTGTGAGGGTATACATGTACAGCGAGTCATCCCTGAAGTCTATGACGAACTTGGAGGGGTTCTTCCTGTAATCGTAACTGACGCCCCCAGGTACTGAGTAGATCGTGTCTGTCATCAGGCCTATGTCATTCACGAAGTATTCTTTATTGAACTCTGTACTCTTGGCGCCAGTGTATGCTATCTTGATATATGTGTAAAGCACGAATCCCGCGAACAGGAAGCAGGCTGCGTAGTAGAATATCATGGTGGCGGGATGCTGTCCCTTTTTTCCTTTGTAGATGCTCCTGCAGACCTTCTTCTTTTTCAGACCCATCTTATTCTCATCACCTTCTTTTTTCTGCTGTCTTATTGTATGGTTATCACATCATCATAACTTCTTTTCAGGGAATCGAACTCGTCCCTGCTCACTTTCCTTATCGTCAGGCCTTTTGTCTTTTCCGCGGGCCCTGTTGTGAGTATCTCTGCGCCTTCCGCGCTGGAGCACAGGCATGATCTCGAGCCGGGTTTTTGAGGGCAGGAGTCCATGAAGTTTTTTATGATTATCGTGTTCCTGACCTGCCTGGCAATGGGGTTTCCGGTGTCAAGCGAGTATTGATATACATTGCCTATCACTTTCTTTCTGAGAAGGCCATTATTGTAGAGGTAGTCCAGGCACGCTTTTGAGGCTGAGGGGCTTATCTTTGCAGTGCGGGCCATCTCCCTGACTGAGAACTCATTTTCTGGGTTTGTGAGGGCCTCCACGACTTTCCAGAGGGCGTACTTCTCCAACATTCTCTACAGAGAACGATTGTTCTTTAAAAAGTTTATGGGTTTTGCTGGGGGTTTGGGGTTTTTCTTTTGTTTTATTTAAAGAACATTTATTCTATTAAAAGAACATGGTTTTTTGGCCTGAGAACAGCGTTTCAAAAAAAAAACTTTATAAATAAAGGCTTATTTAACCCCAACATGCAGAACAAAAGAGGCCAGATGACAATCTTTATCATTGTAGGTGTGGTTATTCTTGTTATTGTCGGGCTTGTATTGTATTTCATGAGCGAGAAAGAGGATTACGGCCTGGGGGAGGACATTGACACCTCGTCAGTAAGCCTTTTTGTTGAGAAATGCGCGGAGCAGACAGCGAAGGATGCTGTTGTTTATACTGGGCTGAGAGGAGGGTTCCCATCATATCACAACGGGGCTTATTTTGCCGGCATTCAGATCCCCCACTACTTTCAGTACACTATGGATCTTTCTCCAAATATCACTGACGTAGAAAAAACCCTTGAATATTATATGGATAATTCCCTCAAGCAGTGCACAGAAGATTTTGAGAGTTTTGTTCAGAAAGGATATGATATAGATGAGGGTGATGTGAATTCAAGTGTCATGATCGGTGAGGAGAAAGTGGTCTTTGACATAGATTATCCTGTGACTTTCACGCAGGAGGGCACTACCGAGACTGTATCTGATTTCAGCGCTGAAACAGATGCAAGGATTCCCCTCATGCTTGATGCTGCAAAGGAATATATGAGGTCCCAGGAGGAGGCGCCCAGATTATTCAGGATCGGATCCCTCATGAGCATTGTCAGGGACAAAGGCCTGAAATTTGAGGTCATTGAAACAGGAGATAAGGAGAGGATTGTGTCTTTGGTTGATGAGGACACTGTCATAAACGGAAATCCATTCATCTGGTCTTTTGCGCTGGCCTATGACTGGAAAACTGTGTCCAATGAAGAGGTTGTGCCCACGAGCAATGATTGATGAATTTGGAGGATCCAGGAGTAGTAAAATTTATATAGTGAATGAGATTAAAGGGATATCATGAAGAAAAGAGATTTTTTGGCGCTGGCGGTTCTTTCTGTTCTGGCCATATCATTATTCTTATTTGCCTTATCAGGAGAGGTCTCAGCGCAGGATGACGCGCAGAATGATTCTTTTGATGAGAGCGCTTTTGAGGAAAATCCTGAAGAATATATCGAAGAATATATCAAAAATCACCCTGACCAGGTCATACCTGAGCATATAGATAAGTACAAGGAACTGTTGAGCCCTGAGCTTGTGCAGGCCAACCCTGATGCTTACAAGAAAGCTGTGGAGGAAGATTCTTCAGTAGCGACCGAGAATCCTGACATATTCCTGGGTGCGGCTGCTGACGACAACACAATCATAAACGATAACAAGGATGCCTTCAACCAGGTAATGGATGAGAAGGGTCTTGACCTCACCATTGAGGGTGACATTGAGGGTTATAACAAGGAGTCAGGGAAATTCACCACCAGCGCGGGAGATGTATTCACTGAGGAAGGCATCAAGAAACTCTCAGAACATCACTCATTCAAGGTCAATAGTGACGGCAGGCTGGTGATGAGGAACAAGGAAGGCGAGAAGCTTTTCACATCCGCCACCACTGAAGCGGGTGAGGAAGGGACCAACCCTTTTGAGATTGATGATAATGGCAATATCATTGGCGGAGAGCTGGAAACAAGCGATGGGAAAAGGGTAAAAGTGCCCGAGGGAAGCTCCCTCAGCATCAAGGAAGAAGGCAGGTTCGGTGTCAGCGGCAATGTGGATGTGGACGGTGATGGCGACGGGAAATACGACTCAAATTTCGGCTCTGACAAGGGGTTTGACCTCTCCTTTGGCAAAGACGGCTGCGAGGAGAACAGCAACTGCGTGGACATAACAGAAGGCAGGCTCTCAATGAGCAATACAGGAGAGCCTCCATCCAATATAGACGCGGAATTTGATGCCAGGGATTCCGACAAGAACGGAGAGATCGACCCAGTTGAGGGGCCTTACGGAAGCATTAATGTCAACAGTGATGAGGATGAAGGGTCTATCAGGCTCACGGAAAACTCCATTGTATGGGATGAGGATACAGGGGGGTTCATCAGGGAAGAGGGGAGCAATAGCATGACATTTGAGGGGGGTGAACTGGACATGAAAGGCTCTCTTTTCTCCTCTGTCAATGATCTAAAGCACTATGTAGATGGGGAGGATCTTCCTAGGCATTTATTCACTAGGAATGAGGACGGCACAATCAGCTGCACGGGATGCGGCCCTGCACAGAGTCCAGCAGAGGGAGAAGCGACAGGCTTCTTGAGCTTTGTAGGGAAGGCATGGGGATGGATAACCGGGAGGGCAGGAGAAGATTTTTCAGAAATGTACCATGAATGTTATCCAGGGGGGGACCTCCTTGAAGATAGGTACTCTATCTCTGTTGATGAAGTCAGTCTTGATTGTAGCAAGGGAAACTGTGATGATTGTTCAGGTGAAGGTTATGACCATGAATCGCCTTGCCGTAAAACCACATCAAACCTCCCATTGGGCACTGATTTTGATTATGACAATAAAGATGATAAGGTGTCATATAGAAAACTTGATAATTCTGATAGATACATTGTTGAGTATAAATATAAGGGTGAGACTAAAAAAGTATTTATGCAGGGGGAAAGTAAAGATGAATTATATGGTAATTTTAAGGACTACTTTGAAGCAATAGCAGACTATCAACGTTATGGGAGTTTAGCTGATGAGGATGTCGGAGGCGCTGATTTTAAAAAGGGGAAAGCAAAAGAGAAAACTAAGGAACTCGCTGCTAGAAAATTATCAAAGCCTTATGATAAAAGTGATCATTCCGGCGATTCAGTTACAGAGAATGCCGCTGAGGAAGCGGCGCCTACTGGTGGTGCTCCGGAACTCGATTGCGACCCAAATGAAAATCCTTCAAGCCCTTATATAAGATGTTTGTCGGACTGTTCATCCTTTAAAAAAACAGAACTTGTTGTAGATTGCACTAAAAGGAATAATTGTTATTCATTATCGCAGGAGCCTGATCGTTGCAAGTAGGCAGGAAATCCTTTTTTAGGAATGCCTTATAATTAAGGTATACAAAGAGGCCAGAAATTTTTGATAGGCCTATGCCCCATCTATGCTATTCAGGCCATTTCTACTATTTGGTCATCTCTGATGCGGCGTGGATGAGTTCATTGGCCCCGCTTTCTTTTATTCTTTCAAGGGTGTAACCCCCGCTTCCATTATCGTATTCCTTAAACATGCTGAAGATTCTCTCCGCTGCCAGTTTATATGTCTGATTATTTTCTGGTTTTTCATTCATGGAGCTTTTAAGCACAAAGAGTGTGAGAAAAGGCTGGTGTTGCATTTGGGTCAGCAATGCCTCAACTTCACCTTCCACTCCCCCTCCTTTCTCAAAATGGGTGATTTCATGGTGGATATATGATTCTATCAGATTCTCACATAATCTTTCTGGAGAGCCGGAAAACTCATGTTCCTTCAGTATCATCTCATCCATAAAACCCTCTTTTTTTTTGGGGTTGTTCTTGTAATATTCCCCCCAGTCAAATAGATTATTTGCGTATAATTCTGAGGTGGTATTATTTACAATTATCTTATTATGATTCAGGAAAGCTCTTTCAAAAATCATAAAGCAATCCTGGTAATCCTCAAAACTCTGCACTCTCTCCCCTTTGAAGGAAGTCTCATCATAAAACACGATCTCAGGATTCTTGTGTTTGCTCCAGTCAGTCCCGTTCACAATAGTATCATCTGATATCTTTCCGAAGAGATAGGAATCTCCGCTTCCGCAAACGCTTGGCTTTTTTGCAAAAACATACCCTCTCTTAATCATCTCATCGCTTAGTTCATACTCAGATAAGCCGAGATTATATTTCTTGCTGAGGGAGTGAACTCTTTCCCTGAGTTCTTTCGGCTCATCCTGGCCGTCTCTCTGCCATTTATAGGTGTCCATGATGAATTCCGGCAGGAGACAATCAACAAGAAATTCGAACTCTTTCTCTGGACTTTCCATTATGTTCAGATGTTTGGGCTTGAAAAGCACAGAACTTGCTGCTCCAGCCCCTGCAAGCATCCCAATCCCCTTCAAAAACTTCCTTCTGTCCATATTCAACACCATGCTATGGGGCCTTGTGTGTTTTCTCATATATAAATCTTTCTATTATTACTTACTAAATGGTGGTAAATAACTTGTTAATACTATTAACATAGGGCCATTTAAAGATGCTTATTGTTAACATTATTAACCTTCAAGAACCCTCTTTATATCAAACTCCACACCCCATGCAAAGAGAATCTCCTTGAATGAATCCTCCCTGCCCACAGGCACTGAGATTACTCCGTCACCTATTATCCTGCCGTCCATTTCTGACAAGATACCCTTGCTGTCACCCCTTCCCTGCAAAAGATAATGAAACCTCACTCTTTTTGACCTGCTGAAACCCCTGAGAGAGTATATGAAGATTGATTTTGGAGAGAACCCCAGAAGCTCTGAAACAGGCTTTTTTTTGGATATGCTGATGCCCTCAACCAGCATTGTTTTTGCAAGCATATTGCCTCCCAGAAAAAAGCTCTTTTCCAGAAGGTGGCTTATATGGAAGCTTTGCCCGTAAGTTTTCAGGAGTTCATGAAGAGAGTCAACAAGATCTATTGCTTTTTTCTCCTGCTCATCCCTCACAACAATGCAGAGGTCAATATCCCCTGCTTCAGTCTTCTCCCTCGCAAAAGAGCCAAAAACAATAACATCCACTGCATTATTCTGCCTGATCCATTTTGCTATGGCATTCCTTATCTCAGACCATCCTTTTTGAGATTTCAACATTATCCCTCATTGACTCAACTACTGCTTTTGATACCTGCTTGCTGTAAGAATCCCTGTAAAACCTGAACAGCTTCCTGGCGGTTTGGTAAAGCTGCGGACTGTGCCTTTCCAGCAGGCTAAACCTTTCAGTATGGTTTGCGCCTATCTTGTTAAGCTCCTTCAGAAGAACAAGGTCACACACCTCTACAAGTGCATTGTAGTACAGGGCAGCTGCAGCATTGTATTTGCCCTTATTATAGGCAAGCTCTGCCAGCTCGTAGAACTCCTCAAGATTGCTTCTTAATACTTTTTCCTGGTCATTCTTCATGTTAATAATGATAACTTAAAATACTTATTTAAATTTTTCGGTTAATATTGTAAACATAAAGCAAAAGCCATAAATATAAAC
>JAWOBY010000067.1:0-5855 GCA_046484055.1 Candidatus Woesearchaeota archaeon
CCTGTTTTTGGAACTAAGAAAATACGAAGTATTTTCTGTTGGCGGAGTTTTACGCTCCTCGCCTTGACAGGCGAGTTTTTGGATTTGAAAATGCTCAGAAACAAAAGGTTTCTGGCGTGCCAAAAATGTTCCATTTTTGGTCATTGCGCACTAAAGTGCGGGGTTTTAAACCCTGCGCAATTTTCAAATAAGACTCCCAGACCATATGATAAATGAGTGGGTTGACCTGATCATCAGGAATTCAGAACTGACCGAAATAAAAGACATCCTGGATGTAGTTCAGGATGATCCAAGCGACAACAAATTCCTTGAAACCGCTTTGAACGGAAAAGCAGATTACATCATAACAAGAGACAACCACCTACTGAAAATAAAAGAATACAAAGGCATAAGGATAATAACGCCGGAAGAATTCCTTAAAGAACTCAAATAACATCTTCCTCACGCAAACACCATCCTCGCACTCCTCAGCGGGATTGCAGTCATAGCCTGTCATTGGAGGGTGGTATTACAGACCTGAATCGAAACCTTTAAAAATCCGGAGTGCATAATACCTAAAGGAGGGAATAATGTCAATAGCAATCTCAGAAAAGGAATATGAAGAGCTGAAGACCTTCAAGAAGCTTGTGGAGAACAACCTCACAGAGGACATAGCAGAAGAGGAGATGAAGCTCATAGAGGAAGCCAGGAAAGAGAAATCCATGAGCAAGGAAGAATTCTTGCAGAAAACAAAAGAGCTGCTTTAAGATGCACACTCTGGAATACAAGCCCTCATTCTACAAAGACCTTGAAAAGACCGTAAAAGACAAACTCATCAGAAAGCAGATCATCAGCAAAACACTGGAGATGGAAAACAGAGCCCCACTAGGCAAGAAACTGGAGAACTGCCCTTATTGGTCAATACACATCAACAAGTTCAGAGTGGTATACGAAATAGAGGAAAACACAGTAACATTCCTCAGGGTTCTGCCAAGAAAAAAGCAATACAGAGAGCTCAAATAATAAAAATTTGACCATTATTTTGTCAAAACCACAGTTTTTAGATGGTCAAATTTTTAGTCTTGAAAATTTCTCCCTTAACTCGAAATTTTCAATAAGAACCTGTTTCCTCACGCAAACACCTTCCCCGCATTCTTCAGCCAGGGATTTCAGGCTAAGTTATGTGAAAAGGCATGATTGATTTGCCGGAAACTCTCCGCTCCGCTTAAATAAGGCCTGAAAGACCTCTGTTCCTGCCGGAAATTTTCCGGATTTGGTGTTTCAGATGGCGATAAATTTATAAAGTTGTAATCATTGACTGATAGTGAAAAGGGTTTTGATCGGTGGTTATCATGGAGATTGATGAGGATTATTTAAAGCTTGTTGAAAGACTCGAGCCACAGCTCAAGAAGATAGCTGAAGAGGCCAAGAAAGAGAAGCAGAAAGAGGACAGTGAAAGGCTTCCAGGCGTGGAGGAAGAGAATGAGAGACTGAGAAAGGATTACGAGAGATTACAGGAAGATTACCGAACACTGGAGAACAAACTAAAAGAGACAGAGGAAAAGCTGGGAGAATGGAAGAGTGATTATAACACGCTTGAGAGTGAGAATAAAAAACTCCAGAGCCAGATTTACAATCTCCACTCATCACTTGTGAAGACCGCTGTGAGAGAAGGCAAGAAGGATGAGCTGAAGAGACTAGGCTACACTGAAAGAGAGATAGACAGGATAAGAGAAGGAAGAAAAACAGCAGATGAACATAAAGATAAAGACGCCGAAAAGCTTGTGGACCTGATCGCGGAAGACAGCACAAGCAAAGAAGAGATAGAACGCCTCAAAAAAGAGCTGGAAGAAGAAAAAAAGAGGAGAGAAACTGAGAGAAGAAGGGATGCAGATAAATGGTTTGAACAGGGAAGAGACTATTATGACAGGGGATTATATGAAGATTCAATAGAAGCATACAATAAATCACTCGGATTAAACCCCGAGGATGAGAAAACATGGAACAACCTCGGAATCGCTTACAAGCATAACGGACAGCTCGAGAAAGCAATAGAATCATACGAAAAAGCCATCAAAATAAACCCAGAAGATGACAAAGCATGGAACAACCTCGGAAACGCTTACGCTGATAAAAGGCAACTCGAGAAAGCAATAGAATCCTACCAAAAAGCCATCAAAATAAACCCAGAAGATGCCGCAGGATGGAACAACCTCGGAATCGCTTATGATAAGCTCGGCAAGGATTCCAAAGCGGAGGAATGCCGGCAAAAGGCAGAGGAACTGAAAAGATAAAAGAGTCCAGGAGAACAATAAGAGCGCAAAATGGAACTATATGAACTTGTTGAAAGACTCGAGCCACAGCTCAAGGACATAGCTGAAGAGGCCAAGAAAGAGAAGCAGAGAGAGGATAGTGAAAGGCTTCCCGGCGTGGAGGAAGAGAATGAGAGACTGAAAAAGAGAGTCGAAGACCTGGAAGCAAAAGTAGAAACCTACCAGCGCATTGAGGAAGAGGATGATTCTGTAAGGGAGAAGCGGGAAAGGCTGGAGAGGGGGGTAGAGCAGGACAAAGAAGAACCACTTTCTCTTGAATTAGATCCCATCAAAAATCCTTCTATATTCCCAAATACAGTTGATTGGCATGACACTATCTACGAACTTTATCCAGGATATAAAGAGTTGGATCATTCAAGTATAGACGCTTGTGTTAGGGGGAATGTGAGAAAGACTAGAGCAGCAGAGGAAAAGATTATTGAGTTTATCACTAGGGAGCATAAGAAGAGCAGAGGAAAAAATTTAGAGAGTATATACGCGCTTGTAAAGCAAAGGGAGGATATCGTGAAATCATTCAGAGAGATGAGCTATTCTGAGGATTCTGTTAGAGACCATCTAAAGGAGTACGAGTTATTGCGTAGAAGCATTGGCTGGAAGCCCGCGGATGCCCCTGAAACAAAAGGCAGCAGCATTTTTGTGTTTGATAAGAATAATGTGTTCGGTTTAGAGATGTACAGGGATAATGTCTACTTTTTGGATGCAAACCCTTACAGCGGAATAACATTCAATAAGACCGGAGAGAAACACAATCCTGGGCGAATCCGCTTTATATCTCATGGAACTGAATTGTGTATTGCAGGGATGGCCTTTAACAACGGAAAGCTTTATGTTACAGAAAGAGAGAAAAATGCTGTTTTTTATGTGAACCTTTCTGATTTTGAGGATACAATCCCTCATAAAGATCTATCAGATCTATCAGAATCTTTACAATCCCGCTCATATGAAGGAGACCCTGAAAGGGCGCTATTAAAGAAACTTACCGAAAAAAGTACAATCTTTGTTCCGCTTCATAGATTAGAGGACAAAAATAGTCCTGAAGAATTCCTGTCAAAACCAAAAGGTATAGCAGTTCATGATGATGAAGTATATGTGGTTGACTCAGGAAACCAGAGGGTGTGCATTTTTTCTGATGAAGGAAAATTCCTGCACTCAATCAGGGGGGAAGGCGAAGGCAAAGGAAGGTTTATGCAGCCGGTAGGTATCGCGGCCTATGATGACAGGATTTATGTCACGGACCGATATCTCAAAAATATGCAGGTTTTTGACATGGGAGGGAGATATCTTGATGAGATGTTTTTCAATCCCTCCTATGCTGTTGCAAGCGATGAGGATATGGTGTTCATAACAAACCCATTTGAACATAGGATAAGAGGATACAGAAAATGAAAAAATCACCTGTCAAATGTAAGCCCTGATTTCAAGCAATAACAGAAGGTCTGCCTAACCCAAACAGCATATACCCCTATCTTCAAGTATGATAGGCGACAATCCCCCAACATTCCAAAACCTTTATATATTCAAACTCTTAAATAAGGCCCATAGCATGCCTTACAAGGGTTAAAAACAGGTGAATTGATGAAGAACAGGCAGAACAGGCTGATAATCCTATTGTTGTTTCTATTCACAGCGCTCTCCACAGCAGTTTATGCGCAGGCAAACCCTTTTGACCTCATCCTGGGCTCTGTAGAGAGAGTCGCAAGCCTGTACGGGACTTATTATTACGCGATAGACGCCCTGCTCTACGCTGTGATCCTCATAGGCGTGGCCCAGTTCGCCCTCTCCCAGCAGTTTGAGGGCAGGGGCGGAAAGGCGGTCATAATAGGAATGGGCATAGCGCTTTCAGTCGGCGCTGCGGTCTTCGAGAGGCAGACAGGCTTCAAGCTCGTCGCGGGACTGGGCCCCATAGCAGTCATACTGACGCTCATACTGTTCATATATTTCTTCTACAGGCTTTTCAGCACTCTGGGAGCGAACGGAAGGCTCATAGGGATGGCGATGTACGCTCTGGGCTTCTTTTACATAAACGCCCAGTTCCCGCAGATCGGATCATGGTTCATGTCAAAGGGCGGATGGCTCGCTTTCGCATGGAGCATCGGCCACTCCCTCGCGATAATATTCTTCCTCTGGGTCATCATAGAGGGCATAATGAAGCTCGTCCAGGCCTCAGGCCTGGGAGCGGGGTTAAGCGGTCTTGGAGGTGGAGGAGGTGGAGGGAACACTCCGCAACAACCCCCACCAAACCAGCCTCAGGGGGGCAACCCTCAGCCAGCACCGCAAACGCCAAATGTAAGTCCTCCGACAAATGTACAGGCTAATGCAGCTGACAGGGATGTTGTCATAAGATGGGGCGCTCCTGCAGGGGGAAATCCCTCAAAGTATGTGATCACAAGGTATAAGCCTAGAAGATTCAGGGGAAGTCCGAAGCCTGATAAGGAATGGGAAGTACAAAACATAGCATACAGGGCGTATGTAGATTCTCCTTCTTCTAGCGGGAATTATATGTACTCAGTACAAGCTGTTGAAAACGGAGTCCGTTCAGAGGCTGGAAGCGCTTCTACAGGCTGGGTCACTACAAGAAACAGCAGATGCAATTTTAACATAGGTGGGTTCGGTAATGCTGGCGGGAGAATGAGCGCGATAATAAGGCTTTCATGCACCGGCAACAGAAGAATAAGCAGGGCAGGAAATATAACTTTGCATGGGATAGCCCCCAACAACACAGAGGTCCGTGATTACACAATACCGATTGACCAAAACTGGCTTTTGCTCCCAAGATCCAATGACGCTACAACAGCCTATGGGTCTATTAACCTAAACCAAAATGATTATAATATATTAAGTGGTGGGGGAGGAAACCCTATAGTTTTCATTTTTGACACGCAATATGTAGGGGTAAACTAAATGCAGGTGCAGGAAAAATCAAACACACTGAAAGGAGAAGAACTCCGAAGATTGAGTATTAATCTCGCCGGACTCAATAATGGCGATTTCATAAAATATATATCAGATTTGATATTTGAGATGGAGGGTGATACGATAAGATCCTCGAGCAATGAAGAGATAGATGTGGACGGACAAAAAAGAAACAAAGCGAGATTGATAGAAGAAGGTTTGATACGCTTCCTTGCATGGATTGCTGGCCGCCAGGATATAATAACAGACGAGAATCAAAACAAGATAATAGAGGAGATTGAATCAAGACTTGGTGTAAATAAAGGAGAAGAAGAGCAGCCAGGAGAAAATAAGGATGAGATAGAAGAATCAAAAGAAACTGAAAAAGACGCTGTTAAAAATTCTGAGGAGCTGGCTGAAGAAGCCAAGGAAACTGAAGAATATATTGAAAAAGGTAGCGGTGATGTAGAGAAAACAGAAAAAAATACTGGAGAACAAACATTTGTCAATCCCGAGAACCTTAAAGATGTTAAAAAGGTTTGTGAAACCCTTGCCAAGCATCTTGATGAGCTGAAGGGAAGGTTTGATGGTGCGGTCAAAGGTGCGAGCAGATTATTGAGGGAAGAATATATATCAAGGAATGTTAAGAAT
>JAWOBY010000018.1:0-4734 GCA_046484055.1 Candidatus Woesearchaeota archaeon
CCCCCATTCTACAGGATAATAGGGTTTTATAACAGATATTTTCCTTATGGTCTTACAATCCTAGCTACAGTGCTGAAAAATGCTGGATATGATGCCGTTGTGTATGATGCTGATTTTATAACACAGGAGGCAGAGGATGTTGATATCTCAGATTTAGAACCATCATACAACAAATATATTGAGGTTGTGAACAAAAAAGATGCCCAGATCTGGAAAGAGATGAAAGAGTTCATAAAGAGATATTCCCCAGATATAGTGTGCATAAGCTGCTGGACAACATTTATAGCTTCAACTTTCAGAGTGGCTGAGCTTGTCAAGGAATTAGATAAAAATACACCAGTGATAGTTGGGGGCCCTCATGCTACATTAAAACCAAAAGAGATTCTAGAAAGTAATTGTGTGGATTATATCGTCTTTGGAGAAGGAGAAGATACCATGTATGAGTTGGTAGAATCCCTAACAAAAAACCCTAACAAAAAACCATCAGGCGTTAAAGGAATATACTATAAGACTAAAGGGAGAATGCATAATGGCGGGAAAAGAGATTTCAAAAAAAATATGGATGAGATACCCATAGCAGACAGAAGCCTCCTCTTAAACGAGAAGAAATACTCCTTAGAAGACATGGGCCTGTTGATGACTTCTAGGGGGTGTCCTTTCAATTGTAGCTACTGTGCAACTTCAATCTGGGAAAGAAAAGTCAGATACCATTCAATAAATAGGGTAATAAAGGAGATAGAGACTGTAAAGAAACTTTACAAAACAACACATTTCAGTATAAAAGATGACACATTTACACTAAACAAAGAAAGGGTAAAAGCATTTTGTAAAGAACTGAAGAAAAGAAAACTGAAAATAACATGGGATTGTAACGCAAGAGTAAACCTAATAGATTTAAATATGCTAAAAATTATGAAAAAAGCAGGATGCACAGGCATAAAAGTAGGTATAGAGTCCGGAAGTGAAAAGATACTCAAACTGATGAATAAAGGAATTACAAAAAAGCAGATAATCCAGAGTGCAAGAATACTAAGAGAATCAGGCATCCACTGGACTGCTTATTTCATGATGGGTCTGCCTGATGAAACAAAAGAAGATATGCTAAAAACCCTGAATCTAATGAGAAAAATTAAGCCAGATTATGCCTCTTTAAGTGTTTATGAGGTATTCCCAGGAACAGCATTGTTTGATTATGGTGTTAGATTAGGACTTGTGAAAGAGCATATGAATATAAAGGATTATTTCCAGACTTTACCCCACAACTACTATTACAAAGGAGGCATAAGACAAACAAATACCATGTCCATCAAAGAGTTTGAAAAAATGGAAATATTCATGAAGAAGGAGTTTGAAAGATACAATAGGGGAATCAGAAACATTTTGAAAAGAATAAAATCAAGAAGGAAAATGTACACAAGAAACCCGCTTAATATATTAGATGATTTTAAAAAATTCATAAAGTGGTATTGAGATGAAAGTTAAACTCTTTTAGCCTTCTGAGTTTTCATATGAATCCATTTTCTTCCCAACTTCACCATTATTTTAAACCACCCCACACCAAGGCCATATTTCTTTGATATCCTGTGCACTTCCTTGTTGCTCCTGAATATGTTCTTCAGGCTGGCTGTGGCCTGGCCTCCTGTCCTCATCTTCACCAGAACGTCGGGAATGAGGGAATATTTTACATTCTTCCCGCCCAACAATCTTAGCATCAGCTCAAAATCAGCTGCAAACCTGTATCTGATCACAAAGCCGCCGTATTTATCATAAAGCTCCTTCCTGGCAAAAAAGGTGGGATGCGCAGGGCAATACCCCTTCCTGAATCCCTTCATGGCATTCTTGAAAGACTTGTAATGCCTCACAATCTTCCCTTCATTATCAACATAAACCACATCCCCATATACAGCATCAACTTGTTTGTCCTTGACTTCCTTAACTATCCTGCTGATGACCTTATCATCCTTATAAACATCATCAGAGTTCAGGAAACCAACAATGTCTCCTCTAGCATATTTCAGGCCTTTATTCATGGCATCATAAATCCCTTTATCAGGCTCAGAGACCACCTTTGATATTCTGGATTTATACTTATTAACAATCTTCAGGGTGTTGTCCTTTGAAGCACCATCAATCACAATATACTCAATATTCTTGTAGTTCTGGGAGAGGACTGATTTTATTGTTTTCTCAATGGTCCTCCTGCTATTGAAACAAACAGTGATTATGGTTACTTTAGGACTCTTCATGATCTTGACCATATCTCAACAATTATTCTCATACCATTCAACAGTCTTCTTCAGGCCTTCCTCGAATCTTGTTCCGGCCTCAAATCCGAACTCTTCCCTGGCCTTTGTGGTGTCCAGCTTCCTCCTCGGCTGGCCGTCTGGCTTTGAATCATCCCACTCAAGCTCTCCCTCAAATCCTGTTATCCTCTTTATCATCTCAGCAAGCTCTTTTATGGTTATCTCAAACCCTGCTCCAAGGTTCACAGGCTCTGACTTGTCATACTTCTCAGCAGCAAGGACAATGCCTTCAGCAGCATCATCCACATAAAGGAATTCCCTGGACGGCTTTCCTGTGCCCCACACAACAACCTTCTCATCACCATTCCTTTTAGCCTCAACCATCTTCTTTATCAAAGCAGGTATCACATGAGAGCTTGAAGGGTCAAAATTATCCTCAGGCCCGTAAAGATTAACCGGAAGCAAAAATATTGAGTTGAAGCCATACTGCTGCCTGTACGCCTGTGACTGGACAAGCATCATCTTCTTCGCAAGCCCGTATGGCGCATTAGTCTCCTCAGGATAACCATCCCACAACTTCTCCTCTTTGAAAGGCACAGGAGTGAATTTCGGATAAGCGCAGATCGTGCCCAATGCCACGAACTTCTCCACCTTGTGCAGCCTGGCCTGCTCCATGAGCTGCACTCCCATCATGAGATTGTCATAGAACAATTCCGCAGGCTTCTCCCTGTTGAATCCTATCCCCCCCACTTTTGCCGCGAGGTGTATCACAATATCAGCAGGAAAATCAGAGAACATCTTTTTAATATCACGCTCTTTCCTGAGGTCATAATCCTTTGATCTTGGTACAAATATATTCTCTTCAGAAACCCCTCTCTCAATCAGCTTCCTGACAACCTGCTGGCCAAGAAATCCTGCACCACCAGTAATTATTATCCTTTTACTTTTCACCATTTCCCCTGCAACCATAAAGCTCCTTCTGCAATTGCTCATTATCTGATTTTATCATCTCCCTGACAAGATCATCAAACAATACCTTAGGCTTCCATCCCAGTCTCTCCCTCGCTTTTGAGGAATCTCCGAGCAGTGTTTCCACCTCTGCCGGCCTGAAGTATCGGGGGTCTATCTTCACGACTGTCTTTCCATTATCCTTCCTGACATACTCCTCATCAACCCCTTTCCTGCCGTTGCTCTCTATGGGAACCCCTGCTTCCTCAAAAGCCTTCTCAAGGAACTCCCTCACTGAATAATTCTTTCCTGTCGCGATAACATAATCATCAGGCTTGTCCTGCTGCATCATCAGCCACATTGCCTCAACATAATCCTTTGCATGTCCCCAGTCCCTCTTCGCGTCAAGGTTTCCCAAATAAAGGCATTCCTGCACTCCCTCCTTTATCCTGACAGCAGCCCGTGTTATCTTTCTTGTCACGAAAGTCTCCCCCCTCCTTGGGCTCTCATGATTGAACAGTATGCCGTTGCACGCGAACATGTTGTATGCTTCCCTGTAATTCTTGGTTATGTCAAAAGAGAATATCTTAGCGCAGGCGTAGGGGCTTCTCGGATGGAAAGGTGTCTTCTCATTCTGGGGCGATTCCTGCACAAGCCCGAACATCTCGCTGCTTCCCGCCTGATAGAACCTGCACTTCACATTCTCTGTCCTTATCGCCTCAAGAAGCCTCAATGTTCCCATCGCATCAACATCGCATGTATACTCAGGGACATCAAAACTCACCCTTACATGGCTCTGCGCTCCCAGGTTATAGACCTCGTCAGGATGTATCTGCTTGAGGATCTTATTGACGCAGCCTGAATCAGAAAGGTCTCCATAGACCATTTTGAATTTCACATCAGGCTTGTGGGGGTCAGTGTATATGTGATCCACTCTCTCGGTGTTGAAGCTGCTTGACCTTCTCTTTATGCCCCAGACCTCATAGCCCTTGCTGAGAAGGAATTCAGCCAGATAAGAGCCGTCCTGTCCTGTAATGCCTGTGATTAATGCTTTTTTCATGGAACACCCCAAAGATTGCTTAATTCCCCTCTACTTTTTAAAATTTGCGTATTGGCTGCCTCCCACACAGAACTTAGTTTTTCTTACCCGGATAATTCCAGCTGAGGGCATTTTCCTGCTAATTTTTTCTAAAAAAATGCTTTAAAAGCACCCCCCGCAAACCTTAAAAACCCTCTCTCTTTTCCCGGCCTGCATGGCCAATTTACTCACAATCACAAGCCTGCTGATAAGCTTTGTGCTCACTCTTATCCTTGTTCCAGGCTGGATCAGGAGCGCGGGCAGTTTCAGGCTCACAGGAAAGGATGTTCACAAGAGGGATGAGAGAAACATTGCAGAGGCAGGCGGAGTCATCATAATACTCAGCAGCCTTGTCGGAATGTTCTATTACATCGGAATAAAGACCTTTGTACAGGCCTCCAACGGCTGGATGGTCTACCTCCTGGCTGCTGTCTGCTCAATACTCATAGCCCTGCTATTGGGCCT
>JAWOBY010000031.1:0-27316 GCA_046484055.1 Candidatus Woesearchaeota archaeon
TACGCGAGCAAAACAATACCCCTGTCGTTCGAGACGAGCAGGGATGCTGAGTGCGAGTACAGCCTCAACAACAAAGGCTACACGAGCATACTAACAGACACCAACGAGATAACAGGAAAAGAAGGCCATAACACCCTGAGCATAAGATGCGACAACACGACAGCATCGACAGAATTCAACATAAAGCTGAAAGAGGAGCAGGACACTGTCTTTGACGAGATGAAAGGAGGGGATGAAGAAAGGGAGGACCTGTTCAGCTCCATGAAGGACAAGGGCGAGGAGATGAAGCTCACAAAACAGCAGGCCAGGGAGGTCATAAGCGAGGCCGTGAGAACAGGGGCCTTGGACATAAGGAAGACGAGCCAGAAAGCGGGCGATAATTCCATAATCACTTTCAGGATAAGGAATACCCTGCCCATAAGCCTCAACAGCACAAGAATGAGACTAAATATCCCTAAGAGCGCGGCGCAGAGCGCGGGAGAGATCAGCAGCACAGAGAATTTTACTGTAATAGAGGATGATCCTGTGATAAGCTTCCTCCTGAACATGGGAGGCGACAGCGAGGAGACCCTGTCCATAGAGGTGCCGGGCATAATAGACGAGGAGACGCTCAGCGAGATATCAGCAGAGACAGAGGGGGACATGGACAGCCTCATGCGGAAGCAGACAGGAGATGCAGCGAAAATAACCAAGGAGTTTGAGGAGTTTGACAGGGACGGGGAGAAATACACGAGGATAAGGACAAGGATAAGCCCCAGCAGGGAGCTGAAGGGCATGGCCCTCATAGAGGAGATCCCCAAGTGCCTGGCGGAGAAGATAGACGAGATCGAGATGAAGGAGAAGTACAGGAGCATGATAAAGGTCCTCAAGGATGATCCTCTCGTCATGTGGCGGTTCGAGGACAATGTTGATTCAGAGAAAGAGTTCTCGTATGAGGTCAGGGGCGCGCTGAGCGATGACTGCAAGAAACAGATCCGCGCCATGGGCATTGCAGAGGAGCTGGGCCTGGATCTTGGCGACAGCGGCTACCTCAAGATCATACTCCCCCTCATGATAATACCTCTGATAGGCTTTGTGGTTGTTTCTGTGCATAGGTTCAGGCCGCAGAAAAAAAAGGACAGGCCTGCGAAGAAGCCCCGCAGGCATGAAGAAAAAAAGGAGGGGAATGGTCCTGCAAAACCGGTGAAAAGCTTTGAAGAAGAGATAGACGAGGATATAGAAGAGACTGAGAAGGATTTTGAGGAGAGCCTTAGAAAGTAACAAAAGACTGGCTAAAATGAATCATTCATGGAAGATCAACCTTTAAATAGTGGAAAAAGCGGAGTTCAGGACAAGGTGAACCAACATGGTCAATTATATAATATCAGGCTGCCCCAGGTCAGGCACATCCATGCTCATGAGGATCCTTCACAATGCGGGCTTCCCCATAGCAAAGGACGAGAAGCGGAAAGCGGACAGGGACAATGTACACGGCTATTTTGAGGTCCATAACATAATAAACAAACTGAAGGATAACCCTGAGCTCGTCTTTGAATATGACAACAAGGCCCTGAAGGTCACCCATTTCGGCCTGCAGTACCTGCCTGAGAGAGAGGAGGGAGGATACAGGATAATATATGTTGAGAGGGATATGGAGGAGGTGCTCGACTCAATGGAGAAGATGATGGGCCAGTCTGATGAGGAGAGGGAGGAGACAAGGCAGGCATTCCTGAAGTTTGACAGGAAAGTGAGGGAGCTGATGGATGAGAGGAAGGACATTGAGCATATGATCGTGAGCCACAGGAAACTGGTAAAGGATCCTGAGCCTGAGATTGACAGGATAACAGGATTCTATGGCATCAAACCCTCAAAGAAGGATGCGATGCTCAAGGCGATCGACCCTGAAAGCTACAGGAACAGGAGAAGCTGAAAGGATCAGAGCGGAGAGTAGAGGACGATGAAACCCTTTTTCCTCAAAAACCTTTATAAATCCCCTAAAAATACTTCCCTCTCATGCTGGAGATATGCACTGTAGGAGGATATGAGGAAGTAGGCAAGAACTGCACAGCGATAAAGGTCGATGATGAGGTTGTGATAATAGACATGGGCCTCCACCTTGACAACTACATAGCCTATACAGAGGATGAGGATGTATATGATTTCTCCCCCAGGAAGCTGACTGAGATAGGGGCGGTGCCGGACCTGTCTTTGATAAGCGAATGGAGGGACAAGGTGAAAGCGATAATACCCACGCACGCGCACCTTGACCATCTGGGTGCGATACCTTTCCTTTCAGACAAGTTCGAGGCCGACATACTCTGCACACCATACTCAAAAGCGGTTCTTGAGGCGATACTGAAGGATGAGAAGATAAAACTGCGCAATCCCATAAAGGCGCTCAATCCGAACTCAACCCATAAAATCTCTGACAAGATAAAGATTGAGTTCATAAACATGACCCATTCCACACCACAGACAGTGATGGTGCTGATCCATACTCCTTACGGCAAGGTTCTTTACGCCAATGATTTCAAGTTTGACAGTCATCCTGTGCTCGGCAAGAAGCCCAACTTCAGGAGGCTCTCAGAGCTGAAGAAGGAGAACATAACCTGCCTCATAGTCGATTCCATATACGCCGGCAACGCAAGGAAAACCCCTTCGGAAGCTGTCGCGAGAGAGATGCTGAAGGATGTGATGATAGGGACCAACACGAAAGGGAAGGGGCTGATAGTCACCACATTCTCATCCCACATGGCGAGGCTCAAGTCGATAATAAACTTCGGAAAGATGATGAACAGGAGGATAGTGTTCCTCGGAAGATCGCTCGGAAAGTATGTCAGCGCGGGAGAGGATATAAAACTCATAGATTTCAGTAAAGATGCGAAGATCATAAGGTATAAGGAGAAGATAAGGAAACAGCTGAAGAAACTGGAGAAGAACAAGTCCAAGTACCTTCTGGTGGTGACAGGCCATCAGGGAGAGCCGAAATCAGTGCTTTCGAGGATAGTCACAGGCAGCCTGCCTTTCAGCCTGGACAGGGGAGATCATGTCATATTCTCATGCAAGGTCATACCGAACGAGACCAACAAGGCAAACAGGGAGGAGCTTGAAAGGAAACTGAGAGAGAAAGGAGTGAGGATCTTCAAGGACATCCATGTCTCAGGCCACTGCTCAAGAGAGGATCTGAGGGACCTCGTGGAGACTGTCAGGCCCAAAAACATAATACCTGCTCATGTCGAGAGGGAGAAGGCGCAGGAGATGGTTGAATTATCAGAAGAGATGGGGTACAAGAGAGGGGAGACTGTCCATCTGATGAGTGACGGGAAGAGGATAAGCTTTTAAGCGTCCTGCCGCCAATGAGGAGTCTTTTCTCCATGCCCACCACAAAATATTTATATGCCCGCTGAGAATACCTTTAATCATCGGGATAATTACTCATATTGATCAATCCTGAGGTTTAGAGGGGGTAGAATAATGAAACTGAGCCTAGCAGAGCCTAAATACCTAAAGGACAGCATATCCATAATATCCGAGCTTGTGAATGAGGCCACATTCAAGATAACGCCTGAAGCGATAGAGCTTGTTGCGATGGACCCCGCCAATGTGGCAATGGTCATATTCAAGCTCCTCTCCAGTTCTTTTGTGGAGTATGATGTGAAGAAGCCGGTCGAGGTGGCGATAAACCTTAACAATCTGAAGCAGATAACACGAAGGGCGGGCCCTAATGACATGCTGAGCATCGAGCTTGAAGAGGACAAGCTTAAGATAACACTCAAGGGCAAGACGAAAAGGACATTCCACCTGCCGATAATAAACACAGAAGAGAAGGAACAGAAAGTGCCCGAGCTGGAGTTCGGCGTCAGCATCAAGACAAAGGCGGAAGTCCTCAACGAGGCTGTGGAGGATGCTGATATTGTGGCAGAGTCAGTGATATTCAGCGCGGACAAGTCAGTGTTCACTATAGAGGCGGAGGGCGACCTGAGCAAGGCGAACATAGAGATAAAAGAGGATAACAACACAAAGATAAACATGAACAAGGAAGAGAAGCTCAAGGCCAAGTACTCAATAGAGTATCTCAAGAAGATGATCGCCGCGAGCAAGCTTACTGATGATGTGATACTGCATTTCAACACTGATTACCCTCTGAAGATAGATTATACTGTAGTGGACAAGGTGAGCCTCAGTTTTGTCCTGGCCCCGCGGGTCGAGAACGACTGAAGGAAACCGGGAGCTGTCAGGGGACCGCACGCAGGATGACTGATCAGGTCTTTTTCTTCAATAGTATGCCCTTTAGATCATTCACCATGATTGATCCTCCCTGCAGGATAGGATGACAGGGAGATGGAAGGCCAGTTGGGGGGCCTGCAGGAGAGGGGATCAAAGAACTGCCTGATGATTATTTAATGTGCTTTTTTGATGGCACTAAATTACAGGCCTATCAATACTGAAGAATAAGATGGGATGAAATAAGAATGAAATGAAAAAAAACAAAAAATGAAAAGGTTAAAGATCTCCTGATCATCGCTTCTTCTTTGTCTTCTTACTTGCCTTTTTCTTTGAAGACTTCTTCTTCGAAGATTTCTTTGTCCTCTTCTTGGAAGCCTTTTTCTTTGAAGACTTCTTCTTCGGCTGTTTCTTAAGAGATTCCTTCCTCTTCTCTATAGCCTTAATCTTTTTGCTCAGCCTTTTGATCTCGGCTGCTGCAGCTTTAACGCTCTTGATAGAGCTTACTCTTTTTGCCATAAAATCACCTCCTTTTTCAATTGTTATACTTCAAAATATATAAATGTTCTGCTATAAACGCGGAAAAAACCCCAAAAAACGCAGTATTCATGCGGCATAACAAAAAGTTAGGCTGCACTGCAGGGGACTGCATTGTTCATGACGAACGGAATGCATTGCGACCATTGTGACTGTATGAATATTTCCAATAATTTTAAATAAGCACAACACATTATATCACTGTGATGAGGATATGAGATGCGAAACCCACGGAAAGGAACTGGTGACATCATGCCAGTGGTGCGGGAAGAAACTCTGCAGGGACTGCATAGGCAAAAGCACCGGCAAGAAGGCCTACTGCAAAAAATGCTCCTCTGAGATAGGGGATTACATAGAAAGGAGGCAGAGGGAGCAGATCAGGAAACAGGAAGAGGCAGAAAAGAGAAAAAAAGATTATAAGAAGATACTGGAGACATACTGAACAAGCAATATGTTCCGGGCCGAACATCTGATCGCGAAGTGATTGGCATGAGTGATGACTGATCCATTTTATTTTCATATATGATATTATTTTCCTATATGAGGGGTGTATTTTTCAGGATGATATTTAACTATTAAACAATATATTTATAAAAAAAGAGGGCATAAAAGACCAAAAAGTTGTGAGGTGTTTTATGCCTAAGGCCAGATGCATGAAATGCAGGAAACAGGTTGAGATAAAGGATCCAGAGGAAGTTATCCTGAAAAACAACCTGAAGGCCATCAAAGGAGTATGCCCTGTATGCGGAACAAAAGTGTCACGAATCGTGGGGAAAGCCAAAGAGGGCTCAAAGGACTGAAGGCAATATCAGTCTTCCTTGTGATTCTTGTCATAATCAACCTTGTTCTCTTTGTCATGGGATTCATAGAGGAACTTGTCTTCTGGTTCATTATCATACTCGTAGCTGTGCTGGCGTACCTTGTCATACCGAGAATCTCCGGAAACAGGAAGTGAAACAGAAAGAGGGGATAGTGCAAAGAGATAGCACAAAGATAAAGAAGGGAGTGAAAGATATCGTAATGGATGAACAACAAAATATTTAAATCCTCCCGCTATACTCTGATCATCATGAACATTCAACACGCGAAAGGATCTGTTCTTGCCGCAGCTGCATTTCTCTGCCTGCTGCTCATGATGATAATACCCGGATGCTCAGAAGACTCAGAGCAGAAAGGGGTGGATACGGAAACGGCAGATAGTGAGGGGGACGATTCCGGAACAGACGCTTATTCTGAGAGGAGCAAACCGACAGATGATATCACCGGAGAGGAGCTGAGAAGGATCGAGGTCACCCCTGCAGGGGACCCGCATTGCTTCCTGAGCCCGTGCGACTGCAACTGTTATAAGATAACCAATGTGCCCATAAGAGCGAGGAAAGTCACCTGCGCGACTGACTGCGAGGAAGTCTACGGCAAGAAAGGATGCAAATTCGAGAACTCACAGTGCAAGATCATAAAATGAAGAATTTTTCATCCTAACCTATTATCTATATCGCCTAACCTCCCGAAATCATATGTGGTATCGCCCACCACAAAAACCTCAAAATCATCCATTCTCTGATCCAGGAAAGGGCTGAGAATATCCTCCTTTGTGATGTCACTCCCTTCTGTGGCAAGGTTCAGCGAGGGCATGACTATAAGCTCTTTCCCTTTCCACGACCCTTTCAGGAAGCACTTGAAGACCTCAACCCTCGGCCCGTCCCTTATGGAAACAGCGGGATGCTCATGGGCTGTTATTATTGTCCTGATATGCTTGGGTATGCCCGTGGTTTCATGGCCGTGCATCACCAGGATCCCCCTGTCCTCTATCTCATAGCTGTCTGTTATCCTCACGCCCCGCTTGCCGGCTATAGGGCCAAGTATGGTGTCATGATTGCCCTTCACCAACACCACCTCTTTTGAGCTTTCCAGAAGGAGATCAAGTATCTTCAATGTCTCCCTCCACTCCTGCTCTGATACCCTGCCGAACTCATGCTTTATGTCGCCATTGACCACAATAGTCTGGGGCCTGGCCTTTCTTATCATGTTTCTCAGTCTTGACCTGAGGTCATTGAACTGGAACCTGGGCACAAGGATTCCCTGCTTGTTCAGGGCCTCTTCAAAGCCTATGTGGAGGTCTGCTATTATTAGGATATTGCCTATCCTGAGCCCTAAATCGACAATCTCAATGCCTTTTGATATCTCCATATGGCCTGTAATGATGGAGCATTATAAAAATATATGGTAGCGCAATATGATACTGCAAAAAGGCCATGAAAGCTGCAGAATAGTGATGGAGGACAGAGAATGCTCAGAGAAACAGAAATTTGTCAGGAAGTATGCATGGGCGGTAAGGATACTGACCGTCAAAATGGTTCATGACCTGCCGGTTCCTGCATTTTATTGCAGGGTTCATATCTCCTTCAGCTTGTTTATCACACCCTCCACAATCCAGTCAGGAGTGGATGCTCCCGCTGTTATGCCTACTGTATCCCTGCCTTCAAACCATTCGTTTTTCAGATCTTCAGCCCTTTCTATATGTTTTGTTTCTGTCATCCCCGAGCATATGTCCGCAAGCCTGCCCGTGTTGGCCGAGTTCATACCCCCTATGACCAGCATCACATCAGCATTGCCTGCGGTCTCCTTCGCTGATTCCTGCCTCTTGATTGTGGCACTGCATATGGTGTTTATCGCTTTCACTCTCTTTCCCTGTGACATGAATCCTTCCACTATGCTGTCGAATGTGGAACCTGACTGGGTGGTCTGGGACACAAGGCCGTAGTCATCGCCATCCAGCCTGTTGATATCATCAGGAGAAACTATTATGACCGGACTCCTGAGGCTCTCAGCGATGCCCCTCACCTCAGGGTGGTCTTTCTGGCCGAGTATGACCACATTCAGGCCTTCTCTCTCGAGCTCTTTCGCTTTTGTCTTGGCTTTAGCCACAAAGGGGCAGGTAGCGTCAATCACTTCCATCCCTTTCTCCTCCGCTCTTGTGTAATCGCTGTCAGGGACGCCGTGCGCCCTTATTATAAGCACAGCCCCATCAGGATCACTGATATCATCTATAGAATCCACAGAGTGTATCCCCCTGCTTTCAAGAAGATCGACCACATCCTTGTTGTGGACAAGCGGCCCGTATGTGTATATCCTTTTTCCGTTGTTTTTCTTTCCTGCATCCAGCGCTATATCCAGGGCCCTCCTCACGCCGAAGCACATCCCGTAATTCCTCGCCAGCATGACCTTCATAAGCGATTGTACATAAAGGAGGTTTAAAACGTTTTTCATTAGTTCTGCAGGCAGGCACTGATCCGGGGATCCTTACGCTGAGAAGAGATGAGTTAGGGAAATGAGTAGGGGGATGAATGAGGGAATGAATGATCAGGGTGCCTTCGCTTTATGGACAGGATGGCATGGCAGTACATGGCACTTGATATGATGACCGGAGAAGAGTAAAATTTATATAGGGGTTGTTTGACAAAGCAGGCATGAACAATCCAGATATCATCGCACCGGAAGGCAGAAGGAACGTAGAGACACGGATACCCAGCAATTATGTGAATGATATCCACGACAGTAATCTGGCGGTTGAAGTTCTAAAGGTGATGGGCCTTATAAATCGTAATCCCAATCTCCTGAATAACGGCTGGAGCGACCCGTCAGGTAAGAGGGTGTTGGGAATCTACAACAACTCATGCGGAACAGACCCTGTCAGAACCGCCCTGGAGAAGCAGGCGCTCAATCCTGAGTATGAGGGAATCCATGTAAGCGGAGACATAATCTGCCCCGACTGGATCGAAAAAAGGCCCAGGGGAAGGAATCATGAGGACAGTTACGGGACCATAATAAGCACTCACGCGCCCGACAGCTTCCTCAACCCAATAAACCTTGAAGGGATTGCCAGCATGATGAGTGAGGGCGGCACGTTCGTCTTTCCGAGACCTGCAGAACGCTACTGGGGCAGGAATTTCATAAGGGAAGAGCTGAAAAATGCAGGCCTCTCATTGAAGAGATCTGAAAAGTACAGCATTTCAATAGATGGTTCTCATAGGGACAGCGCCCCCTCAGGTGCAGGAACGAACACACTGGAAAACATCTATGTCTTTGCTGTGAAGCCCTTGAAGCGTTAGAGCGTTAGACTGGACAGCTGCGATGATTATCATGCAATGACTAGCGGTTCCTGAATGTGTGATCATCTGCGGACCATGACCATCACCTTATTCGTTCATTTATCAGCTATCACCTTGTATCGCTGTCTTGTATCATTCTGTCAATCTCGTCCATAAGCGCAGAAACAGCATCATCCATCCCTGATTCCCTGATTATCTTTCCTTTCCTGAATATGAATGCCCTGTCCTTTGAGAACGCGATGCCTATATCTGCGTTCTTCGCCTCTCCAGGGCCATTGACCTCGCAGCCCATGACCGCTATCCTGATCGGCCTGCTTATGTGCCTCGTCCTTTCCTCTATCTCCCTGGCAATCCCCATAACCATCGGATTTGTCCTTCCGCATGTGGGGCAGGAGATGAACACTCTCCCATCGCTCAGGCCGAGGCTCTTCAGTATCTCATACGCAATATGGACCTCCTCTACAGGATCCTCAGTAAGGCTTACCCTGATGGTGTCCCCGATCCCTTCAGCAAGCAGTGCGCCTATGCCCACGGATGATTTGACAGCCCCTGCGGGCAGCGGCCCTGCCTCTGTGACTCCGAGATGGAGAGGGTGATCAAACCGTTCTGAGAAGAGCCTGTAAGCGCTTATGGTATCGGCCACATCTGATGATTTGAGGGACACCATGATATCATTGAAGCCTTCCTCCTCTGCAATCCTTACGGCCCTTGCTGCTGACTCCACAACGCCCTCAGGGCCTCTCCCGAATCTTTCGATTATGTCCTTCTCAAGCGAGCCCGTATTGACTCCGATGCGCATCGCTTTCCTGTTATCGCGGACAGCTCTTATCACTTCCCTGTATCTCTCTTCGCCGCCGATATTCCCTGGGTTTATCCTTATCTTGTCCGCTATTCCTGCGCATTCAATCGCAAGCTTGTGGTCAAAGTGAATGTCAGCCACAACAGGTATCCTCACTCTGCATTTTATATTCCGGAGAGCATTTACAGAATCCATGTCAGGCACAGCAAGCCGGATTATGTCACAGCCGGCGGATTCAAGATTTTTTATCTGCTTTATTGTGGAATCAGTGTCCTGTGTGAATGTATTGCACATGGACTGGACAGCTATCTTATTGCCTCCACCTATCTTTACGCCGCCTATATCAACTACCTTTGTCTTCTTTCTGCTGTGCTCCCTGCGGTTTTCTATTCCATTCAATATGATCTCCCCCTGATAATAAGCCTGCCTGACCATAAGGGCATTAAGCGTATGTCAGCAGAGTGTATAAAGAATGTATGTATAAAAATATTACTGTTCTCTGATGTCCTTTAGTGACTGAGGTAACTCAGATTCTTCCGGACCTGATGGCCTCATCTTTTCCCGAGGCTTATCTTGGCCTGCACCATCTTGTGCATCCTCCTGAGGAACTCCATCCTCTCCTCTATCTTCATTATGTCCACTTTCCCCTGCAGAACAAGATTGAAGGCGAAAGGCGAGGGGACAGTCGTGCTTATCTCCCTGATTGTTATATCATTGTTCTCTATCCTGCGGAGTATCCTTTTCGCGCTCTCAATATCCATCAGGTCCTCAAGGACCTCCCTCCGCGCCTCCTTCAGTATGAAGAAATCAGGGTTTATCCTCTTCACCGCGTTCATGAGTATCATTGAACTGACCTGCTGCCTTCCCACCCTCTTTGTCCTGCCCGCATAATTCCTCAGTATCATGAGCGCTCTCGTAGCGCAGTGCCTGAACCTTCTCTTCAGGACCTCTGTCTTGTCTATGGCATTGGCCATCACCCTGTCAATCTCCTTTGATTTGAGCATCCTGAGCGCGGAGAGAACATTCACCTTTGAGCTTGAAGCCACATAGAATCCGTTATCGCTCACGCCGATCTCCACATCCCTGTGCTGCGTCCTCCCTATCGCAAAACCCACAGCCCTGCTGAGGCAGTCATTGACCCTCCTGCCATAAACCGTATGGAATACCGCATACTTCTTCCCAGCCTCATCAGTGTAATGCTCTATGAGCATCTTCCGGTCATTGGGTATCTCCCCCGCATAATCATGCTGCTGGCTGAAATACTCATATATCGCGTTCGCGCCGTTCTCATCAATATAGAGATATGAAAGCACGAAATCTATGATTTCCTCTCTTGTCCTGCCTGCCTTGAGCTTCTCCTCCATCAGCCTCCTGAAACCGCTTATCTCCATGGCAAGGTCAAAGCTCAAAGGCAGCATCTCAGAGAACCAGGACGGCACTGTTGGGGGCCTGTCAGGGGAAGCCCTCACCTGAGCCACCATCCCCCTCGAGTGAAGGAACTGGTACACATTTCCGCCCAGCACGAAAACGTCATTCCTCTTGAGCTTCTCAAGGAATGCCTCGTCAATCACTCCTATGACCCTGTCACCTATCTTTACCTTCACCCCTGTCTCATCAGGTATGGTGCCTATGTTCGTCATGTGGATGACCCTGCTCATCCTGCCCTTCCTCCCTATCATCCCTGTCTCCTCATCATACCATATCTTGGCATAGACATTCCTGTCCTCAAGAGAGATGAACTTACCGGCGAGATACTCCACAACCTCCCTGAAATCCTCCCTGCTCAGGCCCCCATAACAGTATGAACCCCTCACAATACTGTACAGCTCCTCAAAGCTTATCCTGTCCTCAATCGCTATGCCGTGCAGGTGCTGCGCCAGCACATCAAGGCAGTTTGTGGGTATGTGTATCCTGTCGATCCTCTTGTCCACTGCTGACTTTAGAAGCACTGAGCATTCAACAAGATCATCCCTGTCAAGAACTATTATCCTTCCTTTAGTGGTCTCGTGCAGCCTGTGGCCGCTCCTCCCTATCCTCTGGAGGGCCCTTGCGACGCTCTTAGGGCTTCCGAGAAGTATCACAAGATCAACAAACCCTATATCGATGCCGAGCTCAAGGCTTGTTGAGCTCACCACCGCCTTGAGTTCCCCCCTCCTGAGCTTCTCCTCTATATCATATCTCATTTCCTTGCTGAGGCTGCCATGGTGGGCGCCTATATTCTCTGTGTAATTCTTTGGGAACCTTTCCTTGAGGTGATGCACCACTCTTTCTGTCGCGGCCCTTGTGTTGGTGAATATCAGTGTGGTCTTATGCTGCTGGATGAGCCTGTCCATCAGCGCGTACATCTGATAGTGCATCTCCCCGTGTTCCGTGTCAATGAGGTCCGGCACAGGGCTCAGCACCCTGAGGTCCATCTTCTTGAGGAACTGGGTATCAACTATAAGGCAGTCCCTCTCAGCCTTATCAGATGTCACCCCTGCTTTTTTCACTCCTCTGCCTGCACCTCTCCTGCCCCCCGCGGAACCGCTTTCAACATCCTCATTCCCTGCAAGGAACTTTGCTATCTCCTCAAGAGGAGCTATTGTCGCGCTGAGTCCTACCCTTGTGGTATGGCTGCTTATCCTCTGGAGCCGTTCCATGCTCAATGAGAGATGAACGCCTCTCTTGTTCTCCGCAAGAGCATGAATCTCATCTACTATCGTCCATTCAACTTTCCTGATATGCTCAATAAATTTTCTGGACGACAGGATTATCGCAAGGCTCTCAGGGGTTGTTATGAGTATGTGGGGCGGCTTTCTCAGCATCGCTGATTTCTCTGACGCGGTGGTATCTCCTGTCCTCACCCCCACCCTTATCCCCAGGCTGGATCCCGCGATCCCCTCTATCTCTCTCAATGGCTCGATCAGATTCTTGTGTATGTCATTATTTAGCGCTTTCAGGGGACTCACATAAACGCAGTATATCCTGTCTTCAAGAATCCCTTTCTGCGCTGAATCCACAAGCTCATTAAGGATGGAGAGGAATGCCGTAAGAGTCTTTGTGGCGCCTGTGGGCGCCGATATGAGTATGTTGTTCCTTGAGTGTATCTCCTTCACGGAATAGAGTTGAGGGAGTGAGAATTTCTCGAACCTTCTGAAGAACCATTCCTTTACTGCCGGATTGAGCATCTTCAGCAGCGCTTTTTCACTGTCCGGTTTTTCCTTGTATTTTGCCATATTATTCTATATTTATCCTATATTTTATCCTCGTCCCGCCATCGCTGTATCTCACTTTAGTTTGCTGTTTTTTGATACTTACTATTGTTTTGCCATAAAGCAATAATTTTCAGGCATATAAAGAAGTTATCTTTTGCTGTTTTAAGGGCCTGATCCCCCCCGCTTTTGTAGGTGTTGATTTTAGGGTTGGCCGGCTATTTATAAGTGTTATGATTCGATACTTGGCTCTGTCCGGAGTGAAGGTTAGTGTCTCCTGTTGCGAGCGCCTTTTGCTCACCAAATCCAGCTGACAGAGGGGAAGCTCCCTACGGGAGATGTCAGCCTTAAGTGAAAGAAGCAGGCGCGAGCCCGACACTAACCCGAGCATTTCCGCAGGAAATGCGAGATTCCGGACAGAGCCGATTCACTTGACAGATTCCCTGCCAGGCGGATGCCCCGCCCAAAAACCCTCTTGACACCTTTCTCAGAACCCTTGCAGGTTTTTACGCTGTTTTTATGCTCTTTCTACCACTAATTTTTTATATTTAGATGCCCATATATACTAATGAGAACGAGATAAAGGCATGCAACACGGGAGGTCAATAATGGCTGAAGAAAAGTCTGAAGAAACCAGGAAGGAGATAGGGGAAGTGCTGCATTATTACAGTAAGATAGGCGTCGGCGTCCTGAAGCTCAGCGGCGGACTTAAGGTAGGTGATGAGATAGAGATAAGAGGAGCGACAACAGGTTTTAAGCAGAAGGTGGATTCGATGCAGGTGGATCATGAAGAGATCACCGAGGCCAAGCCAGGGGACGAAGTAGGGATAAAACTGGCAGGAAAGGCAAGAGAAGGGGGACAAGGCCTATAAGTTATAGTGCTCAAGAAGTATGATTTGACTGGATTGTATCATATGATCCTATCAGCGGCCCTATTGGCGGGAGGAGGTTCAATCCCTGAAAGGCCTGCCAAAGCATCAAGCATGAGCTTGTCTGACAGTGTCTCAGGGACCCTATCAATGATTGGCCAGAGACATATATCCTTAAAACCAATAATCCTGAAATAACCCCCATGAACTATATTCCTGAAAATGAATATATTTAAATATCAGCTTTCCACTGCATTTTGTAGTTCTTGATGAACACCACCACAACATATTGTACATATTGGGGAAGATTGTACCAATATATCTGATATGTTTTCTGGTGCTGCTGATGGGCCACGGTTCAGTTGTCCACAGCCCACAAAGATTTCCGGATTCCACGCTGTACAAAAGAGGTAGCATAATGAAGTGCCCCTACTGCTCATCAGAAGAAACGAAAGTTCTTGACAAGAGGGACCTGAATCATGGTGAAGCAGTGAGGAGAAGAAGGGCCTGCAACGGATGCGAAAAACGGTTCACCACCTATGAGAGGATAGGCGTTTTCTTGACAGTCATAAAAAAGGACGGGCAGAAAGAGCCTTATACAAGGCTGAAGATTCTCAACGGAATCAAGAAAGCCTGCGAGAAGAGACCCATTGATGAGAACACCATCAATGACATAACAGAAAGCATAGAGGCGGAGATATTCAGGAAGTATTCTATGGAGGTCAACAGCAGGGCCATAGGCAATATAGTGATAAGAAAACTGAAGAGGGCGGATGAGGTGGCTTATGTCAGGTTCGCTTCTGTATACCGGGAATTCGACGACATAAACTCATTCACCAAAGAGGTAGGGAAATTAACAAAAACATGATAACAACCTGATAATGAAGACATGAATGATACGGCAGGGCAACAGGAATAATGGGGCAGAAGGATACAACAAAAGATATGACCGATCCAAAAAGAGGAGGGAGAACATGGATGGCAAAGAAGTCAGGAAGATAAGGAAGAGGGACGGGAGGATAGTCGATTTTGACAAGGAGAAAGTGGCAAGCGCCATTTTCAAATCAGCCCAGTCAGTAGGGGGAAAGGACAGGGAGACTGCTGAAAATCTCTCTGAGAAGATAGTGAAGAAGCTTAATGATGTCTATGACGGCAAGAGGATCCCTTCTGTAGAGGAAGTGCAGGATATTGTGGAAAAGATCCTGATAGAGGAAGGGCACGCAAGGACCGCAAAAGCATTCATACTCTACAGGCACAGGAGATCAGAATTGAGAGCCGAGAAATCCGCTGTGATGGGAAGGAAGATCGAGACAAATCTGTCAGTCAATGCCCTCAAGGTGCTCAAGGAAAGATACCTCAGGAAGGATGATGCAGGCAACATAATCGAAACCCCAAACGGCCTGTTCAGGCGTGTAGCGAACAATATCGCTGTCGCTGACAAGAATTATGACAAGAAAGCCGATGTAGACAGCACAGCACAGGAATTCTACGAGCTCATGGCCAATCTTGACTTCATGCCTAACTCACCCACCCTCATGAATGCGGGAAATGAGATACAGCAGCTCAGCGCATGCTTCGTCCTGCCAGTGGGGGACAGCATGGAAGAGATATTCGAATCGATAAAGGACACTGCCATGATACACAAGAGCGGGGGAGGCACAGGATTCTCGTTCTCAAGGCTCAGGCCCAGCAATGACAGGGTCAAATCCACAAAAGGGGTATCATCAGGGCCGCTATCCTTCATGAGAGTGTTCGACGCGGCCACTGAAGTCATAAAACAGGGAGGGAAGAGAAGAGGGGCCAACATGGGCATCCTGAGGGTGGACCACCCTGACATAATGGAATTCATATCCGCAAAAGAGAAGAATGATGTCCTGAATAATTTCAACATATCAGTGGCTCTCACGGGAAAATTCATGAAGGCCCTGCAGAAAGAGAAGGGCTACGACCTGCTGAATCCCAGGACAAAAGAGCCGATGCAGAAGATGCAGGCCAGGTCAGTGTTCAACATGATAGTGATGATGGCATGGAGGAACGGCGACCCGGGGATAATATTCCTTGATGAGATAAACAAGTACAACCCTACCCCTAATATAGGTGAGATGGAGAGCACCAATCCGTGCGGGGAGCAGCCGCTCCTGCCTTATGAGTCATGCAACCTAGGCTCCATAAACCTCTCCAACTTTGTCAGGGACGGCAAGGTGGATTATGAACGCATGGGGGATGTGGTCCGGAAAGCGACCCACTTCCTTGACAATGTCATAGACATGAATGTCTATCCCATAGAGAAGATAGAGAAGATGACAAAGAAGACCAGGAAGATAGGCCTGGGGGTGATGGGATGGGCTGACATGCTCTTCCAGATGGGAATCAAGTATGACAGTGAGGAGGCCACAGAGCTCGCGAAGAAAGTGATGAAATTCATAGATGATGAAGCAAAGAAAGAGTCTGTTGAACTGGCAAAAACAAGAGGTGTTTTCCCCGCCTTCAAGGGAAGCATGTATGACACGGGCAGTAAGGAGGACAGGGTGAGGAACGCCACAAGGACGACTATAGCCCCCACAGGAACCATAAGCATGATAGCTGACACCTCCAGCGGGATAGAGCCCCTGTTCGCGATATCATTCATAAAGAGGGTGATGGACGGGCAGGACCTCCTCTATGTCAACAAGTACTTTGAGGAGGCCAGCAGGAAGAAAGGCTTCTATTCCGAGGACCTGATGAAAAGGATCGCCAACAAGGGATCGCTCCAGGAATTCGATGAGATACCGAAATCAATAAAGAAGATATACATGACCGCTCATGATGTATCTCCTGAATGGCATGTGAAGATGCAGGCGGCATTCCAGAAACATACCAACAATGCTGTGTCAAAGACAGTCAATTTCCCGCATGATGCCACACCATCAGATGTTGAGAACGTGTACCTGCTGGCCTACAAACTGAGATGCAAGGGAGTCACCATCTACAGGGACAGGAGCAGGGAAGAGCAGGTGCTTAACATAGACGTCACCACAGACAAGCAGAAGAAAGAGACAAAGGAGACAAAAAAGGCAGCTAAAAAGGAGGACCTCTGCCCTGAATGCGGCGTCAAGATGGCATTCAAAGAGGGCTGTGCAACCTGTCCTTCATGCGGGTACTCATACTGCAAATGATCCGCCCGCATTGATTGAAGGAAGGGCAGGAGATACTATTACAGCCATATGAATATGGCAGTATAGATCACAGCCTGCAATTCAAAGGATAAAATCCACAACCCCGACGAGGAATACTGATGGCTCAAGGAAATCTTGGAATGGTGCATGTCTACACAGGCAACAATAAGGGAAAAACCACCACCTCGATGGGCATAGCCCTGAGGGCCGCAGGCCAGAACCTCAAGGTATGCATTATCCAGTTCCTGAAGGGAGGTTCCTACACAGGAGAGTACATCGCCATAAAGAATTTCCTCCCGAACATAAAGATCCACCAGTACGGGAAGCCCTGCATAAAAGAGCAGAGGCAGCTGAAGCTGAACGGGTTTGACAGCGAGAAGGAGAATTTCCCGATGCATTTTGTAAGGGATAACATAGAATGCGGGGACTGCAGACACTGCTTCCTGGCTGACGAAGAGGAGAAGGCGATGGCATTCGAGGCCGTAGAGCACGCAAAAAAAGCCTCAAGCTCAGGCGAGTACGACATCGTGATACTGGATGAGATAAACAATTCTCTCCAGAAAGAGATAATACCTCCCTCTTCAGTTATCAGGATGATAGACAACAAGGCGCCGGAGACAGAGCTCATACTGACAGGCAGGGGGGCCCCGCAGGAGATAATAGAAAAAGCCGATCTTGTCACGGAGATGAACCTGGTCAGGCATTACTTTGACAAGGGCGTCCCCGCAAGAAGAGGCGTAGAATACTGAATGTCGGGCGGGTTGATGGATTGATCAGCTCAGGAAATGCAGCGCATAAGCCCAGAAAATTTAAAAAAATAACGAAACCATCATTAAGGATAGCATATGATCCGGACAGGAGCCCGGAAAGGATAACCACAGGTAAGTAAGGGGCGCGGCAGAGCGCAATCAGAGGGGGGTGTACAATGGCTCAGATAATAGCTGTAGTGGGGATGTGCGGCAGCGGAAAAAGCGAGGTATGCAGGGTTCTCGAGGGAGCGGGATACTCAAGGATACATTTCGGCGCTGTGACCATGGAAGAGGTGAGGAAGAGAGGCCTTGAGGTCAATGAGAAGAACGAGAGAGAAGTGAGGGAATCTTTGAGGAAGGAGCATGGCATGGCCGCTTACGCGATACTCAACCTGCCGAAGATAGAGGAGGCTATAAAGGGATCCGATGTCTTCATAGACGGGCTTTACAGCTGGAGCGAATACAAGGTGCTGAAGGAGAAGTTTCCGTCAATGAAGACCCTTGCTGTTTTCACCCCGAGGGAGTTGAGATACAAGCGGCTTTCAGAACGGCCCGAGAGGCCTCTCACCAGGGAAGAGATAATCTCAAGGGATCATGCTGAGATAGAGAACATAGAGAAGGGAGGCCCTATAGCAATGGCTGACCACACCATAATAAATGACCTTGGCCTCGCGGAACTCAAAGAAAAGGTCGAAAGCGTTATGGAGGGGATGGATGATGGACGATGATGAAATGAACAAGGCATCAGAGGACAAGGAACCGGATGAAAGCGTAAAAAACCGGAAATATGAGGATAACAATGAGAAGGGCATCAGCTCAGGGAGCGGAAAGGAAGATGAAGCCATAAAAAGGCCCAGCTGGGACGAGTACTTCATGAAGATAGCCTTTCTTGTGGCTGAAAGATCCACCTGCAGGCGCCATCATGTGGGGGCTGTCATTGTCAAGGACAAGAGGATAGTCACTACAGGTTATAACGGAGCTGCGGCAGGGACAAAGGACTGTCTGGAGCTGGGCTGCCTGAGGGATGAGATGAAGATACCATCAGGAACGAGGCATGAGATATGCAGGGCCATACACGCTGAGCAGAACGCCATAATACAGGCAGGCCTGCATGGCATACAGACACATGGCGCTACGATGTACTGTACCCACTCGCCGTGCATACTCTGCGCAAAGATGATAGCGAACGCCAAGATAAAGAGGTTCGTCACATGCGGAAGCTACGCGGACGAGTCATTCAAGCCCCTCTTTGAGGAAGCAGGAATAAAGTATGACGCGATATCCAGGCCTGATCTCGAGATAAGCGTGCTAGACTAGTCCAGATGGCTCATAATAATACAGGGGAACTGGAATCAGCTTACAGAAGAAGAAAGAAGGAGATAAAAGAGAGATTAAGAGAATTCTCGCGGCTGCCTGAAAGCGAATGGTTCTATGAGCTGTGCTTCTGCCTCTGCACACCGCAATCGAACGCAAAGAAATGCGACTCTGCTGTGAAAGAGCTGAAAGAAAAGGATTTCAGGAGGAGAAATGTAAGGCCGGGATCAACACTGATGGGCAATGTGAGGTTCCATAACAACAAGGCAAGGTATCTTATCAGGGCGAAAAATGGTTTTGCCGTCATCAAGGCGAAGATCAGGGAGTACAAGGATGGCAGGAAGAAAGACCCGAAGGAACTGCGCGAGTGGCTTGTGGATAATGTGAAAGGAATGGGCATGAAGGAGGCCTCGCATTTCCTGCGGAACACCGGCTTCAGGGGCCTCGCGATACTGGACAGGCACATCCTGAAGAACATGAAAGAATACGGCGGTGTGAGCGCTGTTCCGGATACACTGACAAAAAAGGAATATTTGAGGCTGGAAAAGCAGCTCCGAAGTTTCTCCGAAAAGATAGGCATTGACATGGACGAGCTTGACCTGCTGTTCTGGAGCTTGGAGACAGGAGAAGTGTTCAAATGAGCTGGTATGAAGGCAGTAAGACAGGCTAAAGATTCTCATCCAGATACTTAACTATGTCATCGCTCTCGCTCATCACCATTCCGTCAATGTCAATCACTGGCACAGTGCCTCCTGTCTCCAGAACAACATCCGGCTTGTTGTTCCTGTCAACCTCGATCTTCTCGTACTCAAGGCCCTTCTCCCTGAGCTTCTGCCTCACTTTCCTGCAGTAAGGGCAGTGCTCGAACTGGTAGAGTTTTATGGATGGTTTTGAGCTCTTGGATTCACTGTTACTCATACCTGTCTGATTATCATTCTGTTCTTCTTCCATATGTATCACTATGAATATTATGTGGCCATTGTTTTAACTTTTTTGCTCTTCGCTGTAGCGCATCCCCCTCCAAAGCTCCTTCACACTATGCTCAGCAATGGCCTTGAGGTTTATTATGTCTTCCTCGTTGTATTTTATCAGGAGGTCCAGATAGTATTCGTCCCCTGTGGCCCTGAAAACCCTCCACAGCTCTGCAGCGTCCTCTCCGGTGACATGCTTCAGCTCGGGCAGCCGGCTTATGCCCAGGTCCTGCTCTATCTTCTTGAGCCCTCCCTTGAGGCCTATCCTTGAGCAGACGTGCCTGAGGTCGATATGCGGGACATGGGGAATGACGCCCTGGAAATACCTCTCTATGACAGGCAGGTCGAATGAGCTGCCGTTGAAGGTGACTATAAGCTTGTATTTTGAGAGCTCATCCTTCAGCGCCTTCCTGTCAAGATTGATACCCCTTATCATCATCTTTGTGTCTATGCCGTCATAAAGGCCTACAACAGTTATGTTTCCGTAATACCCTGCTGTCTCGATGTCCAGAAAGACAGCATCCTCCCTGAAAAAGGGATACAATCTCCATGCCTCTCCCTGCGGCAATACCTTCCTGAAATGGCCTGAATCCATTGAATAAAGGCTCTTGCGGGCTTCTCTTATCTGGCGGTCATAATACCGCTTCCTGCTCCTTATGCCTCTCACGTTTTTCCTCTCAAGAAAATCATCCCACCCTTCTATGCCCTGGGCCCATATCTTCTGCTCTGTCCTGAGGCCTGCCCTGTCAAGGAATATGAAGCTGTTCCTTATCATCCAGATTATGCCATGCTGCAGCTTTAAATGATTTGCGGGAGGATGTCCAGTGGTCCACTGATGATTCCACAAAATTTATATATCAAATATGAGTCACCTGTGAGAATGAAAAGGGCAGCAGAATCAACAGCCAGAATGTATAAAGATTTTGCCAGTCCGAAGACCGGATTCTATTACTTTTTTTGGTAATTGCCTTGCTTAGCACTCGGCTGGGTAAGGTTATATGATAAGCTTCTACTTGGCTGAGTTCTGAGGTTCGGCTGGAATCCGGTAAAGACAAGACCATAGGATGGAGGTATGGAAATGAGACACAAGACAGAACCAGGTACAGGAAGCACAAATGTAAGCGGAATTGAAGACAGGAGAGGGAGGGGAGCATCAGCAGCTGAAAGAGTACAATATAGGTTATCTTCCTTCTATCACCAGTATCCCTGCCACATGTATCGCTTTTTTTGGTGATGGCAACAGGCGCACCAGGAGGCATAAAAGAAAAACTAAAAGGAAAACCAAAAGAAGGGAAGAATACACAAAAACCAAGGAGGGATCAATCATGTACATAATGAATCAAAACGCGACAAAGGAGCAGATTAATGAGCTATGCAGCGCGATCAGGGACAAAGGGCTCAAGGTCACAGTAGTGGACGGGGAAAGCCAGTCAACTATACATCCTATAGGGGATGAAGCAGGCCTTGATCTCGAGAGCCTTGCAGGAATGGATGGAGTGCAGAAGTTCATTTCTGTACAGGGAGGCCTGAGGATCGTCAAAAGGGCAAACCACCCTGAGTACAACACAACAAAGGTCAAGCCGGTCAGGATAGGGAAGGATTATCCTGTCACCATCGGAGGCAACGGCGGCCTTACTGTCATCGCAGGCCCGTGCGCAGTGCAGACATACGAGCAGACACTTGAAGTGGCCGAAGCAGTAAAGGCTTCAGGAGCCCACATACTGAGAGGGGGGACGAGAAAGCCGAGGAGCTCGCCCCACAGTGATCAGGGAAACCTTGAGGAGAGGACAGAGATACTTGTGGAAGTGGGCAGGAAAGTGGGCATGCCGGTGATGACAGAGGTGCTTGATCCGAGAGACATGGATTATCTTGCAGGAAGGGTGGATGCTGTATGGACAGGAGCGAGAAACGCGGGCAATATGGAGCTTTACAAGGAAGCCGGAAGGCAGTCAGACATCCCTGTACTCATAAAGAACAACTTCAAGGGAGCAGTTGTGGATGAATGGCTGTCCGCAGCGGAATATGTGGCAGGCGAAGGGAACACCAACATAGGCCTCATCTATAGGGGAGAGGCCATACCACCTGCGAAAGGCAACAGGGAAGGAATATTTGATTCCAAAAAGCTTGTGGAAGTCCAGAGGGAATCATACCTGCCCATGATCGTGGACCCGAGCCACGCCTCAGGAAGGAATTGGTATGTAGAGCATCTGGTGAACTCAAGCGTCGGCCTGCCGGGAGTGAGCGCGCTGATGATAGAGGTTATCCCTGAGAACGCAGGGGATGCAGACATCAAGAGCGACTACCAGCATGCGGTAAGGCCCTCGCAGTTCGGCCCGATGATAGAGAAGGCAAGAAAGCTCTACAGCATAGCGCATGACAACACCCATAAAGAATGATCTTTTCTTTTTTATTTTCTTTTTATTTCCTCTCTTAATCTATATTCTTGATTTGCTCTTTTTTTGTTCCTTTTCACCTCGACATTCCCACACCAGCCCTCTCGCAGTACTTCCTTATCCTGCATTTTGAGCACCAGGGGCTTGTGGGGGTGCAGATGTTCTGGCCCCATGCGACAAGAAGGTCATTATAGATGAGCCAGTGCTTTTTCGGCAGCTTCTCCCTCAGGGCGAACTCTGTCTGTTCCGGAGTCTTTGTCTTCACATAGCCGAGCCTGTTGCTTATCCTGTGGACGTGGGTGTCAACGCATATCCCTTGCTTGCCGTAGCCGAGAGTGACAACGAGATTCGCTGTCTTTCTCCCCACACCATCCAGCTTGAGCAGCTCGTCTATCTCATCAGGCACTTCACCCCCATAATCCTCAACGAGCCTTTTCCCAATCTCTTTCAGCCTCTTTGCCTTGGTCTTGTAGAAGCCGACAGGATATATGGTTTTCTCAATCTCCCCCACCCTGAGGCCCATCAGCTTTTTGGGAGTGTTCGCTTTCTTCCTCAGTCTCTGGAATGCCTTCGCGGTAGTCTCATCCTTTGTCCTGAGGCTCAGCACGCATGAAACAAGGACATGGAAAGGGTCCTTTCTCCAGGATACCTCTGTGACTATGGGGGCTTTCAGCCTGCCGGCTTCTCTCTTCAGTATCCTGATCACCTGATCAACATTGCTGTTGTCCATCACTAAACCCAATCAGAATTCATTTATTAATCTTTGTCCAACCCCTTCAATCTCAAGAAAAGGCAGGGCCCTGTTGAGCACCACACCGCATTGCTTCAGCCTGGCCTTGCTCTCTATCCTCTCCCCTGATTCGCGCAGGCAGGTTATCTTCCGGGCAGATGAAGGGCCGATGCCAGGAATCCTCACAAGCTCGGCCTCCTTAATGTCATTAACATCAAGGCGGCCTTCAAAATTCTGTCTGGCGATGGCCACCTTCGGGTCCTCTCTCGGCAGCATCCCGTCATCCATTACAGATCTTATCTCATCCATACTGTAACCGTAATCCCTGAGCAGGAAATCGCAATTATATATCCTTCTCTCCCTCATGCCCCCTGCGGCTTTCTTATTCTCAAGGGGCGTGCCTTTGAGGGGTGAGAAGGCGCTGTAATACACTCTTGAAAGACCCATATTCCTGTACTCCCATTCCACCATCCTGAGAACCTCAAGATCAGTCTCCTCTGCCGCGCCCACTACCATCTGGGTGGTCTGGCCTGCTGAAGGCCTGTGCTTTCTTATCCATGCCTGCCTCCTGAGTATGTCGCTCCTGTAATCCTTTGTGCTTGAGAGTTCTGATATCCTGCTCTTGTTCGGCGCCTCAATGTTAATGCTGAGCCTTGTCGCGATCTCTGATGAGCGCTTCACAAGGTCGTATGATGTGCCCGGCAGTATCTTGAGGTGTATGTATCCCTTGAAGCCGTATCCTGACCTTATTATTGATACTGCCTCTATCATCCTCTCTGTCATGGTATCAGGGTCTGAGGTTATTGCAGAGCTGAGGAAAAGCCCGTCCACATAGCCTCTTGTGCGGAGAAGGTGGAATGTCCTCGCCAGCTCTTGAGGGGCGTATGATGATCCCCTCCCTTTGTTGCTGCATTCTGAGGAGTTGAGGCAGTATCTGCAGTCAAATGTGCATGCGTTGGACATTAGGGTCTTGAACAGCCTGCTTCTCCTGTTCCCCTCTGCAGAAGTCTCGTATATCGCGTGCTGCAGGGCATCCCTGACCATTGATTCCTTCTTGTTGTACCTTGTGCTGCAGCCGCAATTGTCGTATTTGGCCCCTGCTCCGAGGAGTTTTATCTTGCTCATCAGTTCCATGAGGGAGTATGCGCCCTGCCTTATTTAAATATCTCACACGCGGATGTCCAGTGGGGAGTGTATGAGCCTTTCAGCAAGATAGGAGAGGTATCCAGAAATAAAAAGGAGGATGATAAGCGAAAAAATAAAAAAGGCTGGATAATAATAAGGTAACAGACATGCAGGAAAGGCAAAAAAAGAGGTGTTAATCATAGACTCCGCAGAGTACCTTACTGAGTGGATGGAGAAGTTCCTGAAGAACAAGGACCTCATACTGAAGAAGATAGAGCATATTGAGAAGGGTGAGGACCTGATGATCGCCAGGCTCAGGGACGGGAAAGAGCATGCATACCTTGTGGAGCCCTTCCTCACGGATGTCAAAGGCGCGCTTGAAAGGCTGAAAAAATACGATGTATGCTCCATAGTTGTGTTCAACACCAAAGAGAACTTTGATACTGTCGTTAAGAACTGGGATGAGCTTGCAGGATTCAAGAGGCACTTCAGCATACATTTCGTGAATCCTTTCTCAAATGAGGGGAAGAGATGGACTGTTTATCCCATGACGCACAGCATGATAAGCGGCAGGAAAGGATTGAAGCAGGGCCTTGAATCCATAGCATCAAATGTGGAGCGGGCGGAGCGGAAAGAGCTGGAGAGGATGACAGCCAGAGAGGAGTAAGAAGGGCGGATTCATGGAAAACTTCTGCTCCGAGGCCGATACATCATTTAGGGGGCTCACCCCAGGATTGCAATCGTAACGGCCTGTGAGTTTTCTTTTCCTGTCTGCTTCTTTTTGACTGCTTTTCTTCATCCGCCTTTTGTTTTTTCTTTCTGATTGACAATCATCTTCACTGCCTTGGGGACAACCCTTATATTGACAGGGGTCGTGCCTATGACCTCGCAATCAACATGGCACAATGCCGCCGGCTCAGCGGTTATGCTGATCTCCCTTGCCTGTATGTATTCTATGTCGGAGAAGTTTATGTGCCTTGATGTGATCATGCCGAGAGCATAGCGGAGGAAACTGAGGATATTATCACCCTTGAATATGCAAACGTCAAGCCTGCCGTCGGAGATATCAGCATCAGGGGCCATCCTGAGCCTTGCCCCATAAAGCTTTGTGTTGCCCACAACAACAAAACAGCCTTTAACTGACCTCTTTTTGTCCACCCTCACGCTTATTTTAGAATGGTCATACCTAAACAGCTCATTCCACGCGGTTATGGGGTATGCTGCAGAGCCGATCAGTCTTTTGAGCAGCGGTTCGACCCTTGATGCGACGTGAGCGTCAAAACCTATGCCTGCCATGAGAACAAAATACCTCTTGTTGGCCAGTCCGAGATCTATCTTTCTTGTATTCCCCCCGATTATGATTTTCGCTGCTTTCACAAGGTTGAGGGGGATGCCCATCTCATGGGCAAGCACATTCTCTGTGCCCATGGGTATCACTCCGAATTTGATCTCGGTGTTGCCTGATGCGGCTATGCCGTTTATGACTTCGTTTATTGTGCCGTCGCCTCCTGAAGCGATCATCATATCATAGGCTCCGGATGAGGAGGCTTTCTTTGCCTTTCTTATGGCATCACCCTTCTTTCTTGTGGTGTAGACCTCAACATGTATCCCCTCCTTCTCAAGCATGTTCTGGATCTTAGGGAGTTTCTTACCCGCGGCGCCCCTGCCTGAGGAAGGATTGGATATTATCAATGCATCCATGAAGAGGGGGAATACAGCTCCAGCTTTAATAGTTTTGTTCTTATTTTTTAGTGGTGATAATCAGAAAGTTTTATATATCAAAATGATATCCCTCTACAGGATGGACGCCAAAAAGTGGAAATTTCTGCAGCACGGGCCCTCTGAAGCCCTGATACAGAAAAAAAGGAAGCTGGACATAGGGAGGAGAGGCCTCATCCCGATAGTGGAAGCCCTGGACACCATAAAGGAGGACGAGTACATCCTAATCCCGAAAGAGCAGATGGTCTTCCCCAGAAGGCATGACTCATTGACCCATGAGATGGAGGGGAGGGAATTCAAGAAGAGAGGCCCTCAGTTCAACCTCAAGACCAAAACAGCATCTGAAAGGGCGGAGCAGAGAATCGGCCCCCAGCAGCTCATCCTTGAAGAGATCACCAAGACGATGGAAAGAGAGAGTGATGTTGAGTATGTTCTCAAGAGAGGATTCAAGTGGGACAAGGCCAGCGCCGGAACCATGCATACAATAATGCCTCAGAGAGACCTCATGGCGGGATGGAGGCTTGCCTCGCTGTGCATACACGCGGAACTCGACCTCAGATACTCCAATCCCGGAGGAATATTTCTCATAGGGCTTCCTTCAAGGAAAAGTGATCCCGGAGTGAAGGAAAACAGGTATGTTGTAGAGCTGTATAATTTCGCGACAGAACTGCCTGAGGGATATGAGAGCTGGCCCAATATAGACGGAAGCCTGAGCATGGAGGAAGGCAGAGCTGAAAAAGCCCTGAGAGGGATTGACATATTCAGCAAGGCATCCCAGAGATACAACATACAGGAGATGCGGTTCAACTTCCAGTTTGTGGCAGCGGCCATACTGCGCAACCATTACACAGACAAGAGATACCATCAGGGAAGATTCAATAATGCAAAAAGGGTCGAGGATCAGCCCATAGACCCTGTCCTGCTCAATGCGACTATCCCACCCACAAAAGAGTTCATTGAGTTTGACCACAAGCTCCAGAACAACATTCTGATAGAACCGTCAGGAAAAGACACGCAGGGCAGGCAAAAGAAGCCGAAGAAGCTCAATGCAGGTGAGAGGGAGCCCTTCTACTGCGTCTTCCAGTACATCCACGGCGCAGGCAGCTCATACATCCACGATGAGGAGCTTAACTCCCTTGACAGCGTTGTAGCGCACCAGAAAGAGGCCATGGATAAGGTCCTGAACATCAAGTGAACCCTGACGGCCAATTATACAACCAATAAGATAATAAGTGAAAATCAAAAACAGGAAAGAGACCGAAAAATCAAAAAAATCCGAGCAATCGCCTACCTGAAACCTAAAGGTTTCAGTTTGACGGCGATTGCATTTATAGCGGATTCCAAAAAAACACAAAGTGTTTTTAGGGAGCAAAAAATCCCAAAGGGGATTTTTTAGCTTTTAGGCTTTCCAAAAGCCTTCATCTGAAAGTTTGTTAGCTTGTCTAACAAACC
>JAWOBY010000006.1:0-24129 GCA_046484055.1 Candidatus Woesearchaeota archaeon
GGCTCTATGACGCTTACGACCCTCCCTTTCCCCCCTGTCATGCTCCTGACCATCATGTCCTGCTGTCTTGTCCATGCCGATGACTGGTCGAATGAAGGCAATGTAGAATAGCCGTCCTTGTTGATGAAACCGAAGTCCATGTCCTTCTGGTTGCCCAGGGCGACATGACCCGCTCCGAACCTGTGCATGAATGGCAGGGTGATGAAGCAGAAATTTGTCATCATGTGTGTATAGTTCACGCAGGTCTCCTCAGCCCCCCAATAGTCAAAATCATTGAGCTGCTCAATCTCATTTCTCACAATATGGTAAGGGAATCCGAATCTTCTGCTTATAGTCCTGCCGTGCCTCAGCTTGATCCTGTTCTCTGACGGGGAGACAGTATCATTCACATAAACTGCCCTCGGCTCCAGCCCTATCTCGTCACAGACCGCCAGGGTGAGAAGGCTGTCCTTGCCGCATGAGAAAGGGACTATCGCAGAACCCATATCTGATCCTCCCGCAGCTCCTGCCATCCTGCCTCTGCAATGATATCTGTCTCTGCCACGATACCTGCCCCCTCCATGATGTCCTGCGTGCGGCGGGATTCTTGCATCCCCACCGCTGAAAACATAGCTTGTGTTAAAGAAATTCCTTAAAGCTTCGCCGGTAGCGATATCATAATCCTCCACAGAATGAGGTATGCCTCCCGCAACCATGTCCCTGAATGAGGAATAAAAGAAGGGGGTTGAGGTATCATAATGCATTTCTTTCTCACCGCAGACAGAGGGCATGTTTATCGTGCAAAGGTAGAGCAGGTTATCGACAAGAATCTTCTTCATGCCTGAGGGGTATGATGACCATACACTGTCAGGATATACCAGCCTGAATGTCTTTCTGCCGTGCCTTATGCTGATGCCTTTTTCAGTCACCCTGTGGTCTATCCTCATCTGAAGATTGTCCGGGAATCATTATTTAAAAAGTTACCTATGGCAAGACTGTGACAAGCCACCCCCCTTAATGAATGTCATGCTTAACGAATATCACACCTCATAAACACCACCTCCCAAAATATACACGCCAGACCTGAACACACAAACCATCAAAAGCTTTATAAAGCAAAATTCAATCAAAAGATGTTATGGTGCCATTAAAAAAGAGGTCCCGCAGGCCCAGCCATGCCGGCAAGAGCCCCCCACACCAATTCTTCAAGACCCATGACAGGAGAGGCCAGATCAGCGCTTTTGTCATAATAGGTGTCCTGCTCCTTATCGGAGCATCGATATTCACATACATAATAGTCAGCAGGCAGAGAGCCGGCCCACAACAGGAAGCTGAAGAGATGATAGAGGAAGGGGTGCTCCCGCCGCTCAATGTCTATGTCAAGGAGTGCATCGACAAGGAAAGCATCCCTGTGATAATGAAGCTCGCAGGGCAGGGAGGGGTGCTCTCGCCGAAAGAAGGGTCCTACCTTTATTATAACCGCACAAAGCTGAATTATTTATGCCTGACTGAAGGGCCGGGCCTGGAATACGCGTGCAGGAACGCATTTCTCACGCGCCAGGAGATGGAAAGGATACTCTCGAAAGAGATAGCGGGAAATCTCAGGAAGTGCATAAACTTCAAGCCTTTCGAGGCCAAGGGCTATAAGATAAATTCAGGTACGATAAGGACCAGAACAGTCATAGGGAAAGAGGATGTCCTTGTCGAGGTGGATTACCCTATCAACATAACAAAAGAAGGTAAGATGACAAGATACTCTGATTTCAGCTCAGAGATAGACATACCCCTCGGCAGCCTTTACGAGATCGCCATGGACATAACCAACAGGGAGATAAGCGAGGGCAGTTTTGACATCGACAAGTGGATGACAGAAAGCGGCGATGACATAGTGATAGAGAAGCACAGGCCTTACCCTGACAAGGTGTATATGGTATCAAAGAGACTGCCGGCATCATTCTCATCAATGAACTACAGCAGGGTGGTCTTCCGTTTCGCGATACAGCAGAATCCCTCAGTAGCGCAGAAAAGGCCGGAGCAGGAGCAGCTCTACGGGGTTTGCAGGAACAAATACGACAGCATGTGTTTCCAGAACGTTCCGCGGGCTTACTGCAGGCAGGTGGAAAGCTCATACAACCCCTCAAAAGACCTACAATGCATAAACAATTTCAACAAGGATGAAAGCGGCCTTTGCAGAGGAGGGGAATGCGAGGACTGCTATCATGATTACTGGGGGAGGAAGCTTGACACGCCAAGAAAGCACGGTGAGAGCTGGTGCGTCTATGATACCATAACAGGCAGGGGATATGATTATGTGGGCAGCAGGCATTACAAGCACAGCTGCATTGACGGCGAGGTCTATGTTGAGGAGTGCAGGGATTACAGGGAGGATATCTGCACACAGCAGACAGTGGATGGCATGAGCAAGGCGGTCTGCAGGCCGAACAGATGGCACGACTGCAGCTACTGCGACACTGAGGAGTGCTGCGAGAACAGGGAGAACAGGGACTGCTATTGGGCTGAGGAGATGGAAGTGGAGAGGAAATGCGTGCCTTACGTGCCCCCCGGCCTCAGGTTCTGGGAGAGCGAAGGCATGGATGTCTGCCTCCGAGCCAACAACAAGAGGGAATGCGAGGGCATAAGCTGCCCCAATGTATGGATAGATGATGCCGCAAGGTACTGCTACAGGATGGGCGACTGCGGGAATTACAGGAACATAGCCGATCAGATAACCCAGCAGGGGTTCTTCCAGTCAGACCCTGCTGACATGGTAAGGGAAAATGTTTTCCTTTCCGACGGCTTCAACAAGAACCCGCTGGATAACGGGAGTTATTGGGACATAAACCTTCCTCTTGACGCAACAGAACAGCCTGAGATGGTCCATCCTGAAGGCAAGATCGCCAACCCGCTCGGCAACCTTCCTATGCTGCTGAGCGCGGCGCTGCAGTTCGCTGATGAGATACTGAGCCTTGATATTTCGGATTTCCTCAACCCGTTCGACCAGCCGGATATACATATAGTTGATTTCGCATTCTGCTCTGTATGGACGCCGCCCATAGAGAACAATTACTGCGTGCTGTGCGATGCTGATCCCGCAAAGCCATGCACAGAATACAGGTGCAAGAGCCTCGGCGAGAGATGCGAGTTCAGCATGGATAAAGGCGTCCCAAAATGCGAACTCCCGAGCCTTGTGGACAAGGAACCCCCTGAGATAGAGATAAATGAAGAAGCGCTCACAGAAGGCCATGAGCTGGAGCCCGCGGAGCTGGCAGGCCATGAGGGCTATAGGATCACCCCTGAGGTAAGGCCCCACAAGCCGTTCATGTTCGGCATAAAGACATCAGAGCCCGCAAGGTGCAGGCTGAGGCTAAGCCCGCGATTTGAATATTTCAGCCTGCCCTCCTTCTGGTTCAATGATCCGGGATTCAGGACAGAGCATAATCTCACGATGAGGATGCCGCCCAAGCTGAGCGTCCCGCAGAAGCTTCTTGATTTCCTTAACATAACATCAAGCAGCGGCATGATCCCCATGATGGAGAACCTCGGACAGGTATATGATGATTACAAGGAAAAGTTCAGCGACAAGCTTTTCCTTTACGAGAAGATCACAGGAAAGGATCTCATAGAGGAGATAGAGCCCGATGTCAGGAGAATCATAGAACTGATCGATACCATGGCCCCTTACGTAAAGACTGTCGTGAAGGAGATGATACGCCAGTTCAGCGAGGGGGGATATTATGTGTTCGTTGAATGCACTGACAGGGCAGGCAATGTCAATGAGGACGAGTTCTTCGTGCAGTTCAGTGTCGATTCAGATTATGAGGACAATGAGCCGCCGTCCATAGTTGTGACAGAGCCCGCGAACGATTCAGTGGTGAGGGCAGGAACCGAAAGGCTTGATCTCTCCCTTTATTTGGACGAACCTTCCGAATGCAGATACGACTCCGAGGATATGAACTTCAGCAGCATGGGGAATGATTTCAAATGCATGACCGGCTATCACATAAGCCCTGTGGAAGGGGGAACGTACGAATGTTCCGCGGTGATAGACAGGAGGGATTACAACATAACATACATAAGATGCAGGGACAAGCCTTCTGAAAAAGAGAAACACAGGCTCAACATGATCAAGGGTGATGAGAGGGGGGTAAGGGGCACAGGCAGGTACAACCTTTCAGATGCATCTGAAGACCCGAACATCTCAATTGAGCAGTACGTGAACATCAGCAGTGAGGGGACGATAATGACCCCCGCCGACATGATGGATGACCTTGAGTTTGTCATAAAGGATTTCCCTGCAAGACTGAGGATGTACCTCCCTGAGAAGATGGAATGCAGGTACTCCAACAGCACAAGCGAGTACAGCGGGATGACAGGAGAATTTGAAGAGTGCAGCATCACAGAAGAGCTCCAGAGAGGAGCATACGCATGCGACGCTCTGCTGAAGCATCCTGCCGAGAGGGAAGCGGTGATCGGGAACCACACCATCAGTGTGGAGAATGCGGGAGAGAGCAGGGTCGTGAGCGGTTATGTGGGGGAGGAGATGGACATTGAAGTGCAGGGGAGCAAGGTCACTCTCTCCTCAACCGGCAGGATAGATGGGGAAAGCATAGTGAAGATAGACAGCAGGGACGCAGAATTTGACGTAGAACTGGAGAACAGGGCGGAGTGCAGCTATGCGGTGAAAAGCTATGAAGGGGATGATCAAAGCGCTGCAGACGCTGCAGGGGATATGGAGGAGATAAGCTGCTCATACTCCGAAGAGGATAACACAACCGCCTGCAGTTTCGACGGCACAGCCGATGACAGGTCCGACTTCATGATACGATGCGTGAACACCACTGATACTGATGAGGAATCATACAGGTTCAACATAGCATGCGCAGATCCCAATGCCACCGAGAGCAATGTCAATGATGAAAGCTATGTCTTCACAGTCAGGGATTCAGAGCCCCTCAACGCAACGCTCTCGCCTGAAGGGCTGGTGACAGAGGCGGAGACAGAGCTCATAGCGGAGGTGAGCGGCCCCATAAGGGAGAGAGGCATAGAGTGCGGATACAATACAAACCCCTTCTACGGCATGATTGAGATGGACAGCATAGCATCAGACAGGTTCGGGGCGCACATCTCAGGCCTAGAGGACGGAGAGAAATACACCTATTACGTGCAGTGCTATGACAGGCACGGCAATGAGGCAGAGGCCTATACTGAGTTCGAGGTGGATGTGTAGGCAGGAAAGAATGAGGTTCATTCAATTGTATTGTATGCCATAAGCTGAAGCCACAGACCTCTTGAATTCATCATCAGATGTGTAACCGAGGTCAGAATTATCGAGTCCTCTGGCAAAAAGAGTATATTTCCTATTATCGAGTTCGTAACCCCCAGCGCTACTTAAAGTCCTGCCTGCAGTCGGGTCCACAGTCTTCCACGAACCATCCACAAGAACATCAGAGAATACATGCCCGTAGAATGTTCCGCTTATCCTTCCATCATCAATTATTTCCTGCAGATAACTATCCCTTATCGTATCAGCATATGAAGCGGGTATCCCCTTGGCCCTTGCGAGAGCAACAAAAACAAGCCCGTAATCAGTACATCCCTGTGCGCATCCTGAATCTATTATCTCACCAGCTGTCCTCTGGCGCAGTTGTGATTTATCGCCACAATCATGAAGGTTGGATTTTTCCCACTCCATGATGCCTTCCACTGTATCCATGCCTCCTGACCCACTTATCGAATCAGCTATATTTTTCATCTCCTGTGTTATCCTGCTCTGAGGGCCCTCCCTGAGGTAGAAATCACTTTCATCTTCATCGTTGTATGATTTCGACCTGTATGGAGATGGAAAAGCAGGTTTTTGAGACCCTGCATCACCCGTACCACCAGTACCGGATGTTTCAGGGGCTGCACTCCCAGTATCAGCCAGTTTCTCGTCCTCCTTTGATTCATCACAGCAACCATCAAGACAACCTCCGCAACCGCTTTCCTTGTCCATTTCAGAGCAGCTGACAAGGAAGAGGAGAATGACCACTGAAAAGAGTGCAATCTTTTTCATAAAGGTAATAATTTGACACTAAATTATAAAAATGTTTCTCTGGCAAAACACAGTCAATGAGAAAAAAAGAACTGGCAAATTGTTATAGTATGAGAGGAGCGGAAACAATAAATATTAATTGTGTATAACACTTACAATGACAGAGAAGCTGTTCTGGAAGGATCCTTACATGAAGGAATGCGAGGCAAAGGTGACCTCAAAGATGGGGCCTGAGATACAGCTTGACCAGACCTGCTTCTTCGCTTTCTCAGGAGGCCAGGCATCAGACAAGGGAACCATCGGCGGAATCAATGTGCAGGAGGCAGTGAAGACAGATGACAACATAACATATGTGCTTGAGAAACCCCCTGAATTCAATGAGGGCGACACAGTGAAGGTCGAGATAGACTGGGAGCATCGTTATAAGCTCATGAGGCTTCATTCCGCGGCCCATATCATAAGCTTCCTCGTTTTCGGGAAGTGGGGGATGGGATTTGATGATATTGTGGGATCCAATATCTCTATTGACAAGGCAAGGCTTGACTTCGCGACCGACAGGAACCCCAACGATATCATCCCTGAGATTGAGGAGACAACAAACAGGATTATAGGGGAGGGCCATGAGATAAAGACCTATGATGATCCTGAGAGCCCAGGCAAAAGGCTGTGGGAGATGCACTTCAAGGAGGATGGAAACGACAAGGAGATTCTTTTCCCCTGCGGCGGGACGCATGTGAAGAACTCCAGTGAGATAGGACAGGTCAAGCTGAAAAGAAAGAATATAGGCTCAAGAAAGGAGAGGATCGAGGTCAGCCTTGCCTGAGCATTCCTACACGCTTCTGATCCAGCCGCAGGGATACAGCCAATAGTGGTTTCTCTCAGAAATAAAGATGGTCCAGGCCCATCACTATCATGTTTATGCCTATCGCCCCGAGGAAGAATCCGTTCAGCCTCATAAACACCTCCATGTTCTTGTCGAACGCCACAGGAAGCTTCCTGCCGGGAAGATGATCCCTGATGTATTTCAGAAGAATGATGAAAACGAAGTTTATCACCAGCACTGCCACCAGCAGGAAAGTTCCGGGCAGGAGAGTAAACTCATAGGCCATGAGGAAGGTGAGTGATATTGTTCCTGCTCCGACCATGAAAGGAAGGGCTATCTCCGCAGCGAGATCATCAAGATCCTCCTTCATATGCACCAGAGACAGCTGGCCCTTGACAATGAAGAAGTAAGCGAAGGAGAATATGATTATGCCTCCGAAGATACGGAAGGACTCAAACCTTATCTGGAGGACCTCCTCGAAAAGGAACTCCCCTGAGATGAGGAAGAGGAGAAGTATGGCGAATGATATCGCGCTGGCCCTGAAAAGAACCTTCAGAAAGCTTTTGTGTTTCAGCTCCTTCATGATCGGCTGGAGGTAGAGGAACATAGCGAAAGGATTGAGCATCACAAGAAATGCTATCATTGTTGAGATTATGAGCTTTATCATCCGGCATAGTGGTGATGAGGTGGTATTTAAAAGTAGTGTTTTCTGCCATCAACGCCCTTAGAGTTGCCCTCAGTAATCGCCGAGCCTCCTCTGGTCGTTTGAGTGGGCCACCCTGCTGTAAGAACTCCATGAATGCCTGAATATATAGGGGTGCTTGTCCCAATTCTCCTCAAGGAACCTTTTTGTTATTGGATCTGACGGGTAGCCGGATCCGAAATCAAAACCCACTTCCTTTTTTATCCTTTCTATCTCTGCATCGCGTGTCACCTTGGCGATTATGGAGGCGGCTGCGACGACAGGATACTTGGTGTCGGCCTTGTGGTCGCATTTTATCTCTGTCTTTGACTCCAGTTTTGTCCTGACATAGTTGGCGAAAGCGTTCATGTTATTGCTGGGGCAGTCAAGATATGTCATTTCCGGCTTTAGCCTGTCTATGATGATCGCCATATGGTCAGCCTCCAGCCAGTTGAGGTTAGTGCCTTCCTCCCTCAGGCATTCATCGATCTCTGAAGGCTGTGCGATCATCACTTCAACCTTCTCGGCCGCATCCTTTATGCTATCAACCATGCCCCTTCTCCTGGCGGGCAGAAGCATCTTTGAATCCTTGACTCCCAGATCAATGAGCTTATGCTCATCCTCCTTCCTTATCATGACTCCGCAGAGCACCATCGGACCTATGACAGGGCCCCTTCCTGCCTCGTCAATGCCGCATATCTTGACCATTTGAATCCCACCATTGATTGTGTTTGTCCTGCCTTTTTTATATCTTTCTTTATGGTTCCCTTTGCTCCTTCAGGAGTGATATTATCCCCCCTACGCTTTCAGCCCTTGATATCATATTCCTGAGCCTTGCAGAGCCTTTCACCCCCTTGATGAACCACATTGCCTGCTGTCTTGCCTCTGTAAAGCTCCTCATATCCTCATATGTCTCATAATAGTCAAGGAATTTCAGGAAGCAGTCAATCCTCTCCTGCGGTGCCGGCTCAGGCACGGTCGCACCTCTCTCAAGCAGGGCGTTCGCCCTCGAGAATATGAAAGGATTGCCCATCGCTGCCCTCCCTATCATAACATGATCACATCCTGTATATTCCATTATCGCTTTTGCTGTTCCGGGCTTGAAAACATCACCATTGCCTATCACAGGGATGCCTGTTCTTCCCTTGATCTCCTGATTTGCCTTTCTTATCTCTCCCCAGTCAGCTTTCCCCGCGTACTTCTGTTTCCTTGTCCTGCCGTGTATTGTTATGGCGCTCACCCCCATATCCTCAAGCGTCCTGACTATCTCAAGAGTCTTCACAGAATTCTCGTCCCATCCTGTCCTTATCTTTGCGGAAACAGGCCTGTTGGTCGCTGAGATCACAGGACTGACCGCTTTTTCTATCTGCTCAGGATGCTTCACAAAGAATGCCCCCGCCTTAAGCGCCAGTGCGTCCTTCTCAGGGCAGCCGAGGTTTATGTCTATCACATCCGCATGCGGCTCGACTATGCGGGCGGCCTCAGCCATCAGATTCCTGTCAGAGCCGAGAAGCTGGACGCTTATCGGCTTCTCTTCCTTCAGGAAGCAGGTCCTGCTGATTATCTTTTCAGGGTCCGCAACGAGCTGGTTGGCCACAAGCATTGGTGTGGATACCATGGCAGCACCGTGCTCCCTGCACAACAGCCTGAATGCTGCGCAATTGACGCCTGCCATAGGCGCCAGGATAAGCCTGCCATCCAGTTCAGGGAATTCTGCCATAATCAAAAAATATTTAAACAAACAGTTTATAAATTTATTCTATGGAAAAGATACAATACATAGGTGTTGAGGACCTGAGCAAAGAGGAAAAAGAGGGGCTGGACAGGCTTTCTGCAGAATATTATGACAAGATACAGAGGGAGCTCCAGAACATCACATCCCTTAAGGTACATGTGAAGAGGGAGAGCAAGGGCGGCAGTCCGCGATATGAGGTGAAGGCAATAGTGGCCGCACCCACAAGGACACTGCAGGCAGAGGATTCTGACTGGGACCTGCCGAGAACCCTTCATAAGGTTTTCAAAGACATGGTAAGACAGCTTGAGCACAGGTTCAAGGACTGAAAGACCTATTATTCTCTGTTCATCTCTAGTTTCATCCTTTCGGCTCCCTGAAGCGATTAAGCCCTAGGTTTCAGAACCATATTAAGGGGATTATGTTCAAGGAGAATTGAAGATTAAGAATGATGATTGGATATTAAGAATGACAATATAATGATCAATGGTATTGAACAATGATACTGAATCCTAGCGAGGGGTGGATTTGAACCACCGACCTCCGGGTCTCTTCCGCCCTATACGCCGAAAGATACGGCGCAAGCGAGCGTTATGAGCCCGACGGGCACTCCTGGCTGCCCCACCTCGCTATATTGACGCTTAAAACCAGCCCATTTATAAATCTTTTCGGTTTTTAAAGATGGGACAGCCCCCCGCAGAACAAATGGAAAACTATAAAAATGGGCTTGAGAGAGAATCAGATAGCTGTAAGCGGTTGAGACAGCTTATTTTGGCCGCGGTGCAGGCCATCCGCAAATAACCCCAAATGGCTGTTTGTGGTTATTTGTAGCTGTTTGCCAGACTCAAGCCGCACAACACCATGAATGGGCATTATCCTGCCCAAAGACAAATGCCGGGGTGGCACAACCTGGTACTGCGCCGGATTGCTATCACGCGCAGATATCCGGTTTCCTTCGGGATACCCTTAATCCATATGATACTTGGACAGGGCCCGTAATCTGGGTTCAAATCCCAGCCCCGGCGTTTTATTTTAAACCACAGGCGCGGCCAGCCAGAGTGATAAAATGAAAAAAGAGGGTATGCTTCTGCTGTTATCCATGATGTTTCTCCTTGCCCCTGCAGGAGCAGCATCCGATGATGCATGGTTCCAGAAGAGCAGTTACCTTGTGCTTGAGCCGGTGATAAGAACATCGTTCAGCATAACTGCCGATTCCCCAAATCAGGTGGAATATGTTATAGCCAATATCTCTTTCTTCCCCAGAGAGACAAGGACCCAAAGAGTCCTGGAGGAGGATTATGATCCTGAGCCTTCCAAGAGCGACAGCATGCTCAGCTTCAGATGGGATAATCCTGATATCGGTGATAACAGCATCAGGATAAAGAGCAGGGTCAAGACCTCCAACAGGCCGCTTAAGATAAAGGATAAAGTGGAGTTCCCCATTGATGAAAGCGAGATACCTGATGAGTATGACATCTACCTCCAGCCTTCAGAGCTGATTGACACGAACAGCAGGATAAGGAATCTCGCTTCAGAGCTGGCCTCAGGCAATGATGACCTTTTCAAAGCAGTTGATAATCTGGCGGTGTGGGTGAATACCAATATAGAATACAACCTTACCACATTCACTGCAGAAGCCGCCCAGAAATCCAGCTGGGTCCTTGAGAACAGGGAGGGGGTCTGCGATGAGATCACATCACTGTTCATATCAATGGCCCGCTCATTAGGGATCCCCGCAAGGTTCGTCTCCGGCATATCCTACACCAACCTTCAGGAATTCGATGATAGGTGGGGGCCTCACGGCTGGGCAGAGGTATATTTCCCCGGCTATGGGTGGGTGCCTTACGATGTCACATACGGTGAATATGCCTGGATCGATCCCACCCACATAGAGGCGAATATGGCTGAGGACGCGAGCAAATTCACGTCAAGATATGTCTGGAAGGCGGAGAAGGGCGTCGAATTAGAGAGCCGCAAGCTGGATATGGATGTGGATATAATCGAGAAAGGAGAGGCCCTGGACCCATCCATACAGATAAATGCTGACACAGTGAAGGAGAATGTGGGTTTCGGGTCTTATAATCTTGTATCAGCTGAGTTGAGGAACATGAAGGATCACTACCAGTCATTTGATGCCTATCTATCGCGCACCAGCCGTCTTGAATATCCTGACGGAAACAAACGCCATATCACTCTCAGGCCAGGGGAGACAAAGACTGTCTATTGGATTGTGAGGACAGGGGATGACCTCCAGAAGGGTTATATGTACACTTTCCCTTTCTCAGTCCATACCTCCGGCAATATAAGCTCAAGCGCCTCATTCGCTTCTGCTGAGGATGCTGATTATTTCTCCTTCAGTTTCATGAACGCGACCAAAGGCCAGCTGAGGGTTGAGGAAAAGAAGGTATATTCCGCAAAGGTCGCTTTCAACTGCAGCACAGGCAAGAAGGAATATTATGAGTATGAGAAGCCGGAGATACAATGCACACTCAAGAACAAGGGGAACACATTCCTCAAAGGACTCAATGTATGCATGGACAGCGTCTGCACCAGAAAGAATACGGGAATAACAGAAGAGAAGAGGATCGGATTCACTGTGGAGGAGAAAATCATCGGGACTAATGAGGTGATGATAAAGGCTGAGAATGAGGATGTCTCAAAGATGTCTTATGTCAGATTTGACGTGCTGGAAACCCCCAATATAGGGATCAATGATGTGAGTTACCCCTCTAACGCGACATATGAGGGGGATTACAATCTGGGCTTCAGACTGGAGAAGGAAACAGGCTCTTCGCCGCAGGATGTAAAGCTGAGGGCAAGGATAAACAGGGAGATCATAGAGAAGGACATTGGCTCGCTGGACGATGATATGGATTTTGAGATCGCTTTCAGCGGGAAGGAGCTGACCCCTGGGGAAAACCCTATCAGGATCGAAGTGGATTACACTGACAGGAACGGGAGGGAGTACGGCCTTGAGGAAGAGTATTCTGTCAGGATGGAGGATGTGAGCTGGTTTCAGAAGCTGATGATATTTCTGAGGACCTTGTTTTGAGATGCCCTTTCCGGACTGGAAAGACAACAGGCATACATAAAGTTTTCACATTGGATTTTTGCATATGGTTCCGGCCGGCTTCCGGTCAGAATAATCTCATTACAGATGTCTCACAGCTCCTCCTTCAGTGTCTTTGTCACCACCATCGTGAGGGTCTTCTGAACCTCCCTGTTCTTCTTCCTGAAATCAAGAATGAAATCATTGAACTCCGCAACATCGCTGAACTTGAGCTTGAAGATCATGTCATATTCCCCTGTTATCCCGAAGACCTCCTTTATGTTAGGGTGGGCCAGCAGTTTTTCTCCCACATATTCTGTTGGCTTGCCGGATATGAGCATGAAGACGATAAAGTTCTCGCCTACAGCCTTGTTATCAAGTTTGAGGGTGAATCTCTCTATTATGCCTGATGATTTGAGCTTGCTGATGCGCTGATGGACAGTGCTGGGCCTCATGCCCGTCTCCCTGGCGATCTCCCTGACAGAAAGCCTGCTGTTGCCCTTCAGAAGTCCGATGATGCTGTGGTCCTTTTCGTCAAGTTTCATCTTGAGGCTTGTTGGGGTTTTTACTTGCGCCAACAAGTTTTTTGGCGAGCATGAAGATCCGCCTTACCACCCCAACAAAGCCTTCGAGAATAGCCCTGTTTTCTTTTTATGGATCCTTGCGTTATTGCAGGGTATGTCCAGCTAATATATAAATATTTTGTTTTTTGTCTATTTTTTAAGTTATATTAATAAACATTGTCCAGCATAATAGCAATAAAATATAAAAATGTCCATAGGAGTTCAGGAAGAAAATCAGGAGAACGCCGGATACCGCCTGATGCTTATGGCGCAGGTCGCACCGGCAGGGCAGCAGGGTTGTCCGCTCATCTTCATGGACCCATGGCAGATTGAATGGGCGGAAGGCACAAACAGACAGGAGGTCGGAATGATGGACAAGGGAGAGAATCATGAAGTGAAGGATATCAGGCTCGCAGAGCAGGGCAGGATGAATATAGAGATAGCAGAGAGCAATATGGGCGCTCTCATGGAAATAAAGGAAAGGTTCAGGAAGGAAAGGCCAATTGAAGGGACAAAGGTCGGCCTGGCGCTTCATGTGACGAAAGAGACAGCAGTGCTGGTCAGGACACTCATAGCAGGCGGTGCTGATGTCGCGATAACAGGATGCAACCCGCTCTCGACACAGGATGATGTCGCTGCCGCTCTAGCAGAGGAGGGAGTGAAAGTATGGGGCTACAAGGGAGAGAGCAATGAGGATTATTACAGATATCTGAAGAATGTGATATCATTCAGGCCGAACATAACAATAGACGACGGCTGTGATCTGGTGAGCGAGATACACAAGAACCACACAGATCTAATACCAGGAATAATCGGCGGATGCGAGGAGACAACAACAGGGATAATAAGGCTCAAGGCGATGCAGAAGGACAACGCCCTGAAATATCCGATGATAGCAGTCAATGACAACAAGACAAAGCATCTGCTTGACAACTATTACGGGACAGGCCAGAGTACAGTGGACGGCATAATCAGGGCCTCAAACATACTCTTCGCAGGCAAGAATGTTGTTGTTGCAGGATACGGAAGCTGCGGAAAAGGGTTCGCTATGAGGGCAAAAGGCCTCGGAGCCAATGTTATTGTTACAGAAGTGGATAATTTCTGCGCTTTGCAAGCTGCCTATGACGGTTTTAGGGTCATGAAGATGGAAGATGCATGCAAGATTGGAGACATATTCTGCACCCTCACAGGAAACAAGCATGTGATAAGGGCCGAGCACATGAAACAGATGAAAGAGGGAGCGATAATAGCCAATTCAGGCCATTTTGACATAGAGATAGATATGGGGGGGCTCAAGGGGATCGCATCATCCGAGAGAAGAGTCAGGCCTTTCCTTGATGAATATGTGGTTGACGGAAAGAAGATATTTGTCGCAGGCGAAGGCAGGCTTGTCAATCTTGCCGCTGCGGAGGGCCATCCTTCAGAAGTGATGAGCACAAGCTTCTGCGGACAGGCGCTTGCTGTAGAGTACTGCGTGAAGAACAAGGGAAAAATGCCTGTCGAGGTCATACAGCTCCCTGAAGAGATCGATGACACTATAGCAGGCCTTCAGCTTGACGCAATGCAGATAGAGATCGACGAGCTCACAGAAGACCAGAAGAAGTATCTCGCGAGCTGGGAGGAGGGGACGTGAAGGCCCTGCACCCATGCCCTGCCCCTTCCGGATGGAGTTTTGATGCGCTCTGAAGGCATTCAGGAACAATCACCGGAACTATTGAAACCGATATAATTTTATAATATGCCTTTTTTGAGCCGTAAAAGACAGTATTAGCCTGTAAAAAGCAAAAGAGGCAGAATGGCATTTTACAATGAGATGCTGGCGGGATTCTGGCACATTCTGAAGGCCCCATTTGTGGATCTCTCCGCATTATGGCTCCTGGCACCCCTGATCATAATGTGGGCCGTGCTTGAGCTCTATTTTGACCTGCACAAGAACGAGGAGCTGGGATGGAACACCGCCCTGGGCAACGGAATATCAATGTTCTGGATATCTGTCAATATAATGAGATACCTTTTCACAGAGAACATGGAGAAATTCACATGGCCCCGCATGGTCATCATAAGCCTTCTCCTGCTATACAGCTTCTTCATCGCTTACATATCATTCTCGCACAAGCTCTCGCCCAAGCTGACATTCAAGCTGGCATCACCCACACCTGTATATTACTTCTCAGGGATTGTTATACTTTGGGCCTTCGGCGCCCTGAAACTCAGCCTATGGATAATCATTGACATAATCATAATCTTCGGGCTCCTGCTCCTGCTGGTGGCTCTCCTCAGGAAAGTGCTGCCTGAGAGGGGGGATGATGAAGGGCTTGAGGAATCATCATCCCCTGAGGAAATCAGTTAAGCGTACTTCCGGTGGCGCCGGAGGGTGCAGGAAACAGGTCACTGCCAAAAAAATATTTAAATGACAGCAGATATGGTAATAATATGATAAGACAGCCCATAGTCGCAGGCCAGTTCTATGATGACAGGAAGGAAGAGCTCCTGAAACAGATAGAACACTGCTTCAAGCATAAGATGGGGCCCGGAAGCCTTCCTAAAAAGCAGAGGGAAGGGAAAGTCATGGGAGTCATATCCCCCCACGCAGGCTATATGTTCTCAGGGCCCTGCGCAGCTCACGCCTTCAAGGCAGTGGCTGAAGCGGAATTCCCGGACCTGTACATATGCCTGGGCCCCAGCCATGTGGGATTCCACAAGACATGCTTCTCAATGGATGACTGGGAGACGCCTCTTGGCACAGCTTTCACAGACGATGAGTTCGGCCGGATACTCGAAAACAACGCTATCGATATAAACCCTCACCCTCACAAGGAGGAGCACAGCATAGAGGTACAGATACCGTTCCTGCAGTACATATCAGGAGAATCATCAAAAGGATCAAAAGACAAGCAGGAAAAGCTGAGGTTCGTGCCGATAATGGTCGCTGAAGAAGACTGGCAGGATGCGGCAGATCGCATAAGAAAAGCCATAAAAGAGTATGAGAAAGACGGAAGGAGTGTCTGCATAATAACAAGCTCTGACTTCACACACTACGGCCAGAATTACGGGTTCGTCCCTTTCACTGAGGATTTAAAAGAGAATATGAGGAATCTCGATAAAGGAGCGATAGAGAAGATAAAGAAGCTTGACGCAGAGGGGTTCATGAAGTACTGCAAGGAGACAGGCGCGACAATATGCGGGAAAGCCCCCATAGCAGCCATGCTCTCGATACTGAAGGGCAGGGCAGAGAGCGTTGAGCTTCTGAAGTATTATACCTCCGGAGACCTGCTTGATGATTACACGAATGCGGTGGGTTATGCAGGCATATCATTGAGATGAGGGAGGGATCATCAGGATGGGAAACAAGAAAGATAAAAACAGGGAAATGAAAGATACCGTTAAAGAAGGTTATTCCAGGATTGCAGGCGGCAGTTGCGGATGCGGTGCAGGATCATCCTGCTGCAGCAGTTCCGCCTCAAGCAGGGAGATATCTGCAAATGTAGGATATTCTGAAGAAGAGATGGACGCGGCGCCCGAAGCCAATATGGGATTGGGATGCGGGAATCCCACAGCGCTCTCCAATATCAGCGAGGGTGATGTTGTGCTGGACCTGGGCAGCGGCGCAGGATTTGACGCTTTCCTGGCGGCAAAAAAAACCGGGGATAAGGGGAAAGTGATAGGCATTGACATGACTGAAGAGATGCTGAAAAAAGCAAGGGAGAACGCAGAAAAGTACGGTCATGACAATGTTGAATTCAGGCTTGGAGATATCGAAGACCTGCCTGTCGAAGACAATTCTGTCAATGTTATAATAAGCAACTGCGTGATAAACCTCGCGCCTGACAAGAATAAGGTTTTTGAGGAAGCTTTCAGGGTCCTGAAGAAAGGCGGAAGGATGTACGTATCAGACATCGTCCTGCTGGAAGAGCTTACAGAAGAGCAGAAAAAGGATAAGGATCTCATCACAGGATGCGTGGGGGGCGCGCTGATGAGGGATGAATACCTTAAAATCATGAGAGATGCAGGTTTCAGTGTAAGGATTCTGGGAGAGGACAAAGAGGTAAGCGAGACACAGTATAAAGGTTTCAATCTGGAAAGCCTGAAGGTTGAAGCCTGCAAGGGATGAACAGCATTATTTCTCCAGCCCCCATCCGGTACAGAGCAGGTCTTTAATCCATTGTTGATTTCTATTGATCAACCCCAATCCTCGCGCCGAATCTCTTTATGACAAGATATGCCAGCAACGAAAGCCCTGAACCGAGCACAGCACCCCCAAGAATGTCAAGAGGATAGTGCAGGCCCGCAAAAATCCTTGACACAGAGACAGCGATGGCTATACCATAAGCTATGACCCCCAGCGCCCTGTTGTGCAGGAAGACAGCAGTGGCCAAAGCGAAAGATACGGTCGCGTGATCGCTGGGAAAAGACGATGTGGGGGCGTAGCTGACAAGAAGGTTCACCTTGTGCTCCACAAAAGGCCTCGGCCTGAAATATGCCATGCTTATCAGGATATTGACCGCCAGGCCCGCCATGACAGAAGCAACGGCAGTCAAGACCGCCTTAACATTCCTGAACTCTATCAGAAAGAACAGGAGCAGGAGGATTATCAGATATTCAGAGAAGAAGAACAGGACGCTGTCCAGAATGCTGTATTGGCCTGCGTACTGATTCATAAGACTGAATATGTAATAATCTAGAGCCATCAGCCTTAAAAGGAAAAAGGGGCTTTTTAAATTTTGGCATGTGATATGGTCATATGGCCGCCGAATCCTCCAGAGCATCAAAAGGCAATATTTTTATATCCGGCCGGAATCCAAAAAAATCATGGAGAAGGTGATAATAACCGGAGGCGCAGGTTTCATAGGCTCGCATCTTGCTGAGGAGCTTGTCTCTAAAGGCCATGAGGTGACTGTAGTCGATAACCTGTTCGACGGAAAACGCGAGAACCTTGATGGTGTGAAGGATAAAATCCATTTTATTGAGGGGGACATAAGGGACAAAAAGCTCATGAATGAGCTCTGCAGCAATGCTGACCACATCCTCCATCAGGCAGCGAGAAGATCAGTGCCCGCATCACTAAAGGATCCTTTCGAGTACAATGATGTCAATATAAACGGTACCCTGAATATACTTGAGGCCGCAAGGAGAAATGATATCAAGAGTGTTGTGTTCGCATCCTCATCATCAGTCTATGGCGAGGTGAAGGAGGAGAATCTGCCGCAGAAGGAGACCATGACACCAGGACCGATGTCCCCTTATGCTCTCACTAAAGTGGCAGGGGAGCATTACCTCAGCATGTACAACAAGCTCTACGGACTCAAGACGATCTCCCTGAGGTATTTCAATGTGTTCGGCCCGAGGCAGGATCCGAACAGCCAGTACGCAGTGGTCATCCCCCTGTTCGTCAAGGCGCTGATGGAAGGGAAACAGCCGGTGATCTATGGTGACGGAGAGCAGAGCAGGGATTTCACATACATAAAGAACGTCGTCAACGGCAACATCCTGGCAATGAACGCAAAGGAAAAAGCGGGAGGAGAGGTATTCAATATGGCCAACGGCCACGCTGTAAGCGTGAATGACCTTCTTGACAGGATAAAGAGGATTCTCGGCGGAAAAGCGATGGAGATTGAGGCAAAGCATGAAGGGCCCAGGGCGGGTGATGTGAGACACACTCTGGCGGACAATTCAAAGGCAAAGGACATTCTGGGTTATGAAGAGGAAGTTGGCTTTGATGATGGCCTCAGGACGACTGTGGAGTGGTTCAGGGAGAATCTCAAGAATCCTGAATGAATAAAACACATAGTTCTATGGTTATCTGATAAACATGTTATCAGTATCATCTCACGACATAAGCTATGATCCTCTCAGCGCATTCCCCTATGGTTTCCTTTCCGGAATCGACAATGATCTCAGGCTTTGCTGGCTCTTCATAAGGCGCTGAAACGCCGGTGAAATCCTTTATCCCGCCCTGCCTTGCCTTCCTGTAGAGGCCTTTCGGGTCGCGCTTCTCGCACTCCTCAACCGGGCATTTCACATATATCTCGACAAAATCCTCGCCTATCAGGCTTCTGGCGAAGTCCCTCTCACTCCTGTACGGGCTTATGAAACATACAAGAGTAAAAAGCCCTGAGTCATAGAAAAGCCTTGCAACCTCTGCTATCCTCCTTATGTTCTCTTTCCTGTCCTGCTCCGAGAAGCCGAGGTCGCTGTTCAGGCCGTGCCTAACATTGTCGCCGTCAAGAACATAGGATATGATGCCTTTCCCGTAAAACTTTTTCTCAACCTCTCTTGCTATTGTGGATTTCCCTGAGCTGGGCAGGCCTGTGAACCACAGGACCTTGTTGCTGAACCCAAGAAGTTTGGATCTTTCTTCTTTTGATATGTGGCCGTCGTGCCATACCACATTCGATGATTTTGGTGATTCTCCTGATCCCATCTTATATCATGATTTTTCAGAGCATCGCTTCAAGGAATCTGACAACCTCCTCGGCGCAGTCCTCCACTGACTTCTTCTCTGTGTCAAGGACTATATCAGGGGATTCCGGCTCCTCGTAATCCTGCGATACGCCTGTGAAGTCCTCTATCTCGCCCTTCTCTGCCTTGTCATACATGCCTTCCTCATCCCTCTTCTTTGAGGCCTCCACAGATGATTTCACATGGACCTCCACATAATGCCCATTCTTTTCAAGCTCATCCCTTATATTCTTCCTTTGGGATTCATATGGTGTTATAAAAGAGCAGAGAACTATGGCCCTGTTTCTGGAGAGCATCTCAGCGATGTACATCGCCCTCTCAAGGTTTAGGTCTCTGTCCTGTTTTGAGAATCCGAGGTCTTTTGACACCGTCTTTCTCAGAGTCGAGCCGTCCAGCCTCTCGCTCTTTATGCCCCTCTGCTCCAGCTTGTATGCCGCAAGCTCTGATATCGCTGACTTTCCGGACTTGGGCAGGCCGGTGAACCATACAACTATACCCTTCCCAGTGAGGTAATCCTCAAGCACCTTGTCAGCGCCCTCAGGTATGAACTCCTTCCATGATGAGTCATTCTTCTCTATGAGATCCCTTATCTCTGTGGCGGATATCTTCTTCACATTATCGGGCACCTTCACCTCATTGACCTCATAGCCGACTCCCCGGCCATAGTTTATGCTTTCGATGTCATCTATCAGCATGACCTTCGCATCAACCTTCAGCTTTGACATGGCCGATTCTATCATCCTCTTCCTCATCAATGGGGGGTATATATCATAAGGGGTGTCCCTGACAAGAATGAGCAGCGGCTTTCCCTCATCAATCTTCTTCTGCATTATGGCGAGGTGCCCCTTGTGGAACGGCGTCCACCTGCCGACGAAAACAGCCCTTTTAGTCACCTTTCATCCCCTCCATTGTTCATGCATCCTGCTACTGCCTCCAGCAGTTCTTCATGCGCCCTGTTGTTTGACACTACAAATCCCCCTTCTATGAGAGTGAAGGGCTTGTTATATTTTAAAGGTTTTCCTCTAAGGTCTGTGATGGCTCCTCCGGCCTCCCTGACTATTATGTCCATAGCGCAGATGTCCCACTCGTGCACATTACCCAGCCTTATGTAAACATCCGCCTTCCCGTCTGCCACAAGGCATCCCTTCACAGAGCTTCCGCTGGTCATGGAATCCGCAAAGCCAGCCTTCTTGATTATGTCCGCAAGCTTCTCCGAAACATGGAATCTGCTCTTGACTATCATCATGTCGCCGAGCCTGTCCCTGCCTGACACACTCATGCTCTCACTGGCACTCATGCCCTCAATGCCCTTCATCTCTTTTCCGCAGCGCTCTCTGCAGTGGAAAGCTCCGCCTCCCCTCACAGCATGATACAAGTCGCCCTTCGCCGGCACAAATATGACACCGAGAACAGGCTCGTTGTCTCTTACAAGCGCTATGTTGACTGTGAACTCATCAAGCTTTCTTATGAACTCCTTTGTACCATCAAGCGGATCGATTATCCAGACAGTGCTGCTCTCAAGCCTGGTCCTGTCATCCTCTGATTCCTCTGTGAGTATGGGGTGGCTGAATTCCTTTTTCAGCTCTGATATTATGATATCATTGGCTGCCTTATCCGCTTCTGTGACAGGATTATCAGGCCTTTCACCTTTCTCCCTGGCCCTTACCCCCTCATCATCCATGGAGTAGAATTCCATTATCCTCCTGCCTGCAAGGACTGCCGCCCTCCTGGCTGTCTCAAGCTCCTTCTCAAACATTGATTCCGGCATGAGTTCAGGCCCGCTGAGCAGGTTTATATAGTTTTTGCAAGGGAAAGAGGCCGGGAATCCATAATCTTAATCCTGGCAAATCCTGATTATTCCTGCGGGCAGGTAATCCAACAACCCCTGATGATCCCATGCATGAAGGTGTCTGCTTGCGCTTGCGGCCCCTGAGGATTCCCTCTCTTAGGGAGTCTTTTGTATTGATCAGCCCCCTCACCACCCCCAATGACGACAACTGAAATATTTATGAATGAGTAATGCCTATGAGGGGTTTAGGATAGGGCTGGAAGATAAGATATCAGGAGCGAGAAAGAGGCTGAATGATAAGGGATTCTGAGGAGAGATTCAATTTTCAAGGAGCCATATCCATGCAGGGAGTATGGTTATCTTCTTTCCGTTGACATGCCTGGCTTCCTGTTTGTCAAGTGTTATTATCAGGCCTTCATTCAGGTTATGGGCTGACATTGCTTCAAGCAGTCCGTTGATCTCTCTTTTTTCGTTCTCTTCTGTGAGCTCTCCGCAGACCTGGATTGCGGAGATAATCCTGTTCTTTTCTTTGATGAGAAAATCGCATTCATTGTTTTTCCTGTGATAATAAATCTCTTTGCCTCTTCTTTTAAGCTCTATGAATATGAGGTTTTCGAGCAGTTTTCCTTTGTTTTCTGAGAATCTGAAGCTTACTGCGTTCAGCAGGCCGTTGTCTATGCAGTATAATTTTTTTATTGATCCCAGCTGTTTGGTGAGGGAGTATTCATATTTCATGCTCTGGAAGAACAGGTAAGCATCTTCAAAGTGCGCTATGTATTCTATGAGAGTGTTCTTGCTGATTGAGAACCCCTTTGATTTCAGCTTGTTGGCTGTCTTTGTGTATGACATCTCTTTTGCTGTTGATTCGAACAGCAGCCCTGCGAGCACTTTAAGCCTTTTTATGTCGCTTATGTTGTATCTTTCCACTATGTCCTTGAATATCATGGATTCAAAATAGTTTTTGAGTATTGTCTTGTGCTGGCTTTTGCTGGTCAGCACTGCTGGATATCCTCCTTCTGAGAGGAATGCGGAGAATTGTTTTTTTATTTCAAACCTGCTTTCGCTGTAGGGCAGTGTTTTCATATTGTAACTGATGTTTTTCCATTGCAGGAACTCCCTGAAGCTCAGGGGGTATATCTCTGTGTTGATGGTCCTGCCCCTCAGTTTTGTGGAGATGTCCTTGCTCAGCAGTTTTGACGATGATCCTGTGAGTATGAGCTTTATGTTCTTTTTTGTGTCGTATATCTTTCTTGCCCAGGCATCCCAGTTCTTCACGACCTGTATCTCGTCAAGGAAGAGATATATCCTTTTTTTACTGTCTGTTTCAGAGAGCTCGTAGAACGCGTTAAGAAGCTCGTCAAGGTCTTTTGCTTCTGCTCCTATGAGCCTGTTGTCCTCAAAGTTTATGTACAGGATGTTTGATCTGGGGATGCCCTGTTTTAAAAGGCTGTTTATCAGCTGGAAGCAGAAATAGGTCTTGCCTGACCTTCTTGAGCCTGTTATCGTGCTTATGAAATCCATCTCAATGTTTATGGTCTGCTCCCTTGTGAGGGTTTTAGGGGGCTTGAATTCCATCCACTGGACAATAATGCTTTTGTAGTCCATTTTCGTCTCCTCATTGAACAAATATCTATAAATTTGTATAATTGACTGCACATATTTAAATGTTTCTGTTTTTCCTTTCACCACCACTATCCAATGCCAGTCTGATGATGACTGCAATCCTTTGAGCGAGGAGTGCAAGGCAGGAGTGTGCGTGCAGAAAGAGGAGACCCTCACACCAAATGTCCTCACACAAGACACTAAAATAAGCATTCTCAGCCCTGAAAACAACAGGCAATACACCTCACAGACAGTCCTTCTCATGTACTCAACACAGCCAGAGGGAGTTCAGTGCTCTTACTCTCTCAATGATGATTCAAGCTTCACAACACTCCAGACACAGCAGACAGAACTCAAGGCAAAAGAAGGAAACAACAACATAAAAGTAAAATGCAATGAGAACATTGCCTCAACCCAATTCACAGTCAACACAACCAAAGAACCTGCAACAATATTTGATGAGATGAAAGGCGAGGTTCTTAATCTTGAAGGTTTCTATTTTCTTTTGTAAGCGGTGTCGTGGTGTTCCAGCCCGAGGAATGTGACTTTGCTTTTTTCTATGGTGAACAGCAGAACAAATGATCCTACATGCACTCTCCTGTATCTTCCACCCACATGGAGAAGGACCTTGTACATTTCCGGCTTTTGCACGACTTGCGAGACTTTCCTGCTGATCTTCTCAAACAGAGAGGGGTCTTTCTTCTTTATTTTTCTTAATTGCTTGTCCAGCTCAGGATGGAATTCGTAAGAATAAGGCATTTTACATGGCTTTGAGGTATTCTTCCACTTCTTTTGCAGAGCTGAATTTTTTGCCTTTCCCCTCTTTTATGTCTCTTTCTGCTTTTTCAAGCCTTTTTAGGAGTTCAGGCGAGAGATCATCATCTGACTCCAGCTTTACAACTTCCTCGCACTTCTTCAGGAATTCGTATTCTTCTTTTGGTATTGACACTGTCTCTCCCATTGTAGTATGCTATATGGGTTCTGGATTTTTAAAGGTTTTGATTCACGCTTTCACCACCACTATCCAATGACTACAACCGAAAGGTTTAAATAAGAGTAATACCTAACAGGGGTGTAAGATGGGGCTGGAAGACAGGATTTCAGGAGCGAGAAAGAGGCTTAACAAGAAGGTTTTTGATATTTCTAACAGTTTCACGCTCACAAGGCCCCTGCACTGGAAGGATGCTCTTGTCGGAGGTGTTATGTACGGCATGGTAGGCCTCGGCTTTATCGGCTGCGGATCCTGCGGAGGCAGCTCTGGCGGAGGAGGTTCTGATGATGATACTTCGCCTTCTAATAGCGCTCCTGTTGTAGAGCAGACCTTCAATCCTGTTTATGCTGACGAGGACACTACAGCTTATGTTTCAGATGTTCCTTCGCACTTCTCAGACCCTGACGGTGATGCTCTGACATACTCTGT
>JAWOBY010000010.1:0-9713 GCA_046484055.1 Candidatus Woesearchaeota archaeon
AGAGCGTAGAATCTTTTGTCTGATTCCTTTATGTATCTCTTAATGTCTCCGAGGTCCTTCATGATGTTGAAGGTAAAAGAAAGATTCAGGCATACTAATGCAGTCAGCGCGCCCATGACAATCATGATAACCGCTTCTGATGTAGGGCTATGGCCTGTTATCTTCAGCACAAGCCAGTATATCACAAGACCTCCAAACACCCAGATTGTCATCTTCAGCAGCAGCTGGATAATAAAAAGAGGGGTAATCCTCATCTTTTTTCTCATCCTAAAAACACCTTTTGCATGGCCCAAACCCACCATAGGATGGTGATCATCAATGCGATAGCGAATGTCAGCATGTCAGGCCTTTCTACAAAATCCCTCACTTCTTCTGTCAGGTTCATAGGTTATGACAGGCTTTTATTCTTTAAATGTCTTTCGCATGAAAAACACACATATTTCCGGCAGAAAAGGAGGGTTTTCAGCTCATGTCCTGGAAGGAAAAAACCACTTCAAAAGCCCATGGGCCTGCGCGATCCCGACAGCTGACACTACACCTCCAACAATCATCAGCATCCCGAATGCCTGGCCTATGGTGAATGTCGCGCCGAGAAAAGCCACGCTGAGAATGGTGGTTACTGGAGAGCCAAGAAGCAGTATGCTCACTGCGACATGGGCCTTCAGCTGCTGCAGAGCATAATACCATGAGACGACATAAAGGAGCAGGAATGCTGCAGTCAGGCCTATCCATGCGAGCTGGGGCCCTGTAATTGAAATCGCGGATTCCAGCCTGCCTGTCGAGGCCCAGAACATCATTATTATCGCAGAGCCGAAGAACATCCTTCCGAAAGCGACCACTCTTGAGGACATCTCTTTCAGTGCGTGCTTTGATATCAGCTGCTCGCCCGCCCAGAATAATGTTGCGATGAGTATAAGCGCCTCGCCCATGCCGAATGAGAGCACATCCAGCTTCAGCAGCAGGAAGTTGCCTGACAATAAGAACAATGCAGCTATGATGAACCTCCTGTCCACTTTCTCCTTCAGGAAAAAGACAGCCCCTATAGCGACAAAAACGAACATTGTCTTGTGTATGAAAGCACCCATCGCGGATGATGCCAATGACAGCCCCTTGAAGAAGAGAAGGAAAGGTATCGAGCCGCCTGCAAGGCCTATGGCAAAGAGCTTTCCCCATTGCTTTCCTGTAAGCTTAAATATCTCCCTGTGATCCTTCAGGAGCATCAGCGCAGCGATGAGGAAGACCGCCACCGCTATGTTCTTCATGCCTGTGAATATGTAAGGGTCGAATCCTGAAAGCCCGAACTTGTTCACGAAAATAGAGAAACCGCTCACTACAGCAGTGAATATCGCGAAAGTGATGCCTCTTTTGTTCATAAGCGGAGCATCAGCAAAAGTCGCTTATATATTTTTTGGTTGTCCCGGGCATCATTCAGGCAGTATCCCTCACAGGATCGTATGATATACGGCCTCACAACAGCATACAGGCCCATGACAGAAATCAGGCCTGCAATATCCGCAGATCAAATCCAAAAAAATTTATAGCGGAGCTGCTTCCGGCAGTGTATGGCAAAGAATATGAGGAGAAAAGAGGTCAGGGTGTGCCCGAAATGCGGAAGCGCAAGGAAATCCCAGTCGGATGATCCGAATTCAGGCAGGTCTTTTGCAGGGGGAGTCTCACACAGCGGACACTACAGATGCATGGACTGCGGTTACAAGGGCATCTTCCCTGTGGTCGATGAATCAGAGCTGGAGAACTTCAGGAAGGACCTGAAAAAAGCCGGAGAAAAAAACTGATATCAATCCCGCTAAACACGACAAGGCCACCAAATAAGATCAGAAGAAGATGGGCAGAGTGAGGATATTTTGAAGGATATCAGAACAGTCCAGATTATTTTCAGAAGATTTATAAAGAAAAAAATGCATAAGAATCAAATCGCAGGGATAGAAAATAGGCGCAGTAAAAGCCGCAATACAAAAAACAAAAAAGCAACACAAAAAGGATAATTAAAATTTGACCATTATTTAATAGGCACGCCCTACCCTCACATTAAACGCTCAAAAATCATAGATTTTTGGCGTCCTAAAAATGCCTTGCATTTTTATGAGGTTCCAAAACTTGTTTTTGGAACTAAGAAAATACGAAGTATTTTCTGTTTGTGAGGTATTACTGGCTTGAACTATACATGGTCAAATTTTAAGCCTTACTTGCAAATTTTTTTGCAAGTCTGAAAATCCCTGACTTTAGTCGGGATTTTCTTTACAAACAGCGCTACATCCTCAACTTACTTCAAATCTTTGATTTGAAGGCCTTGAAATGGAAACATTTCAAGTAAAAGAAGAGGTATTGCGCTGTTTGTAATAACACAAAAATCAAGAGGTGACACAATGAATCTCACAGAAGACGAGAAGAAAGTGATAATTACCGCGCTCAATAAGCATGTTGAGGAAGTCAGGGAGAACGAGAACATCGTAGGCCAGGATATCAGGGAGCTGGCAGGAGAGCACAGGTATGAGGATTTTGTGGAAGGCATAATCGGGAAGCTCAAGAAATGAATGCGGCCCAAGAATGAAGAAGAGTCAGCAAAAAGGGCTGAACAAAAAAGCGGTGTGATGATGAAGGTAATAATGGGAGCTGACCACGCCGGCTTCAGGCTCAAGGAGCTGGTGAAGAAGCACCTGAAGAAGAAAGGCTATGATATTGAGGATGTCGGCGCGGAAAAGCTCGTGAAGACGGATGACTATCCTGACTATGCTGCCAAGGCAGCCAGAAAGGTCTCAAAAAGCAGGAACTCAAGAGGAATCTTATTCTGCGGCAGCGCAGAAGGAATGTGCATAGCCGCCAACAAGATAAGAGGGATAAGGGCCACTCCTGTCTGGACGCTCAAGCAGGCAAGGCTCGTCAGGCTGCACAATGACGCGAACATCCTCTGCCTCGCGGGGGGAGGGACCATGGAGCCGACTCCCGCACTGCCTGTAAGCAAGGCAAACGCGATAGCTGACGCTTTCCTCAGCACAAGGTTCAGCGGTGAGGAGAGGCACAAGAGAAGGATAGAGAAGATAAAGAATCTGGAGAAAAAAAGATGAAGTATGGAGAATTATGAAAAAGAGGATGGGCTGATGAAAGGATCTTCTGCAAGGAAAAAGAGGGCCAAAAGTACGGCGCATGACAAAACAGAAAAGATAAGCCTCATGGCTGACAAGCTCAGGATCCACTCAATAAGATCCACCACAGAAGCCGGCTCGGGCCATCCGACATCATGCCTTTCATGCGCTGAGCTCATGTCCGCGCTTTTCTTCTCAAAGATGAAAAAAGAGGACGAGTTCATACTCTCAAAAGGCCACGCAGCCCCCATACTCTGGGCATGCTATGCAGAAGCGGGTATAGTGCCGATGAAAGAGCTCCACAATCTCAGGAAGCTCAAGAGCGTTCTCGAAGGCCACCCTACCGCAAGGATGAGCATGATAAAGGTAGCCACAGGAAGCCTGGGTCAGGGTCTCTCTGAAGGGCTGGGGATGGCGCTCGCAAAAAGGCTGCAGAAAAAGAGAGGTATGGTCTATGTTCTTATGGGCGACGGCGAGCTTGCAGAGGGATCAGTTTGGGAGGCGGCCAATACAGCATCATACTACAATGTCTCAAATCTCTGCGCGATAGCGGACATAAACAGGCTGGGCCAGAGCCAGGAGACGATGCACGGCCACAGCATAAAGAGATACAGGAGGAAGTTCGAGGCTTTCGGCTGGAATGTGATAGAAACGGATGGCCATGACCCGGCCATGATTCTCGGAGCCCTGAAGCAGGCAGATGAAGAGAGAAAGAAAAACGGAGAGAGAAAGAAAAACGGCAGGCCGACTGTCATACTCGCGAGGACCATAAAAGGAAGAGGAGTATCTTTCCTGGAGAACAAGGAAGGATGGCACGGGAAGCCCGTGCCGAAGGAGAGGATTGATGAAGCGCTGAAAGAGCTTGAAAGTGATGAAGTGAGGAGCGTAAAGCTCAGATCAGGGATAAGAAAGAAGAGGCCCGCAACATACAATGTGAAGAGCTTCAGGCTCAACAGGTACAAGAAGGGCGAGATGACAGCCACAAGGGACGCTTTCGGAAAGGCCCTGCTCAGCTGCGGAAAGAAGAACAGCAGCACTGTGGCCATTGACGGTGATGTGAAGAACTCCACAAGGCTCAGTGATTTCTTCAAAAGATTCCCGAAAAGGAGCTTTGAGTCATTCATAGCAGAGCAGAACATGACAGGCATGGCCATGGGCATGGCATCCATGGGCCTTGCGCCTTTCATCTCTACATTCGCAGCATTCCTCACAAGAGCGCATGATTTCATAAGGATGGCGATATACTCTGGCTCAAACATAAATGTGGTGGGGAGCCACGCGGGAGTGAGCATAGGACAGGACGGGCCCTCGCAGATGGGCCTTGAGGACATATCCATGTTCCTCGCGATGCCGCACCCTGTGGTGCTCTACCCGTGCGACGCGGTTTCAGCAGAGGCATGCACAAGAGAGCTGGCAAGGCACAGGGGCATATGCTACATGCGCACGACAAGGGAGAAGACGCCTGTATTGTATGATAATGATGAGAAGTTTCCTATCGGCGGCCTCAAGGTGCTGAGGAAGAGCAGCAGGGACAGGGCACTTGTGATAGGCGCGGGAATAACAGTGCATGAAGCGTTGAAAGCTCATGAGGAACTCAGGAAGAGAGGTATCAACATAAGGGTTATAGACCTCTACTCAGTGCAGCCTGCTGACACCAAGGCGATCATCAGGAACGCAAAGGAATGCGGGAACAACGTGATTGTGGTTGAGGATCATTACTTCGGCGGGATAAGCTCTGTGGTGTCAGAGTGCATAGGCAGGATAACACACCTTTACGTGAGGGAAGCGCCCAGGTCAGGCAGGCCTGAAGAGCTGAGGAGAGAATATGGGATTGATTCGGGCGCGATAGTCAGGGCTGTTGATCGCAAGGCGGGAAAAAGACAGGAGTGAGAGAATGGGATTCCCTTCTGTAACAGTTGATCAGATGAGAGAGATAGACCGCATCATGGTAGAGGATTACCATGTTGAAGTCCTGCAGATGATGGAAAGCGCGGGAAGAGCGCTGGCCAATGCTGCCATAAAGCTATTCAATCCAGGGGCGGTTTCTGTGCTTGTCGGGCCGGGCAATAATGGAGGGGACGGCCTGGCAGCAGCAAGGCACCTGCACAATAAGGGAGTCAAAGTTGAGGTCGTGCAGGGCACTGACAGGCTGAACGAGAACTCTCTGCACCAGATGCTCGCGATAAGGGCACTCGGCCTCCCAGTCAACAGCGTGATAAAGGAGAATCCTGATCTCGTGCTTGACTGCCTGCTAGGCTACAACACCAAAGGGGCTCCGAGAGGCAGGATCGCTGATCTCATAAGGCAGGCAAGACAGACAAGCGCAGAGGCGCTTTGCTGCGACAATCCCTCAGGCTTTGATGCAGAGGCAGGCGAGTGGCATCATCCCGCTTTTGAGGATGCTGTTGTTTTGACGCTGGCCCTGCCGAAAGACACCCTTCTCAACAACAAAAGGATAAAGAAGCTTCTTGCCGCGGACATAGGTGTCCCTGCAGAGGCCTACGAGAAGCTCGGGATAGATGTCCCTGCGCTTTTCAGGCAGGATGATATTGTGGATGTTGAGTGAGATGGGCCAGAAGAGAAAGGTCTGCGGTGATAGTGCAGGGGCTTCTTGCAATGCTGAGCTCCCGCCAAGAACAGGGATTGGGTTAGTTAACATTGATCGCGTTAAAAACAAAAAATTAATAAGGACCAATGATATATATTGCCTAATCTGGGTGATAATCATGAAAAAAATGGATTCTGATTCGCCTAACCTCACAGAAAATGACAGGAAAGTCCTTAAAAAGATACTTGACATTAAGAAGATTCCGGACAGCGATATCGCTAAGAGCATGAATCTTTCTCCGCAGGCAGTATTTAAGATAAGGGAAAAATTAGAGAATTGCGGCATCATCAAAGGTTATATGCCTATTATTGATTTTAAGAGGGTGGGGATCAATATCATGGCAGTCATGATTATTCGCCTTTCCTCCAAGATGTGGAAATCTTTCTCCGACGATCAGATCTCTGAAAGGATATCCAAAGCACCTTATGTGATTGACGCTTATAGGGTTGCTGATGAGGATGCTTCACATATCCTGTTGCTGGCTTTTAGGGACATAGATCAGAAGGAGAGATATGTCTCAGAGATCCAGACCAGGTTTGCTGAGGAAGTCAAGATCAAGGGAGTATACACTTTCTCTGTCCAAAAGATTATCTCGCACAGTCCGCTTGGAATCCTGCATGAGATAATTGATAAGAAAGATTTCTCACCGAATGACCTGTTCTTAAATCATGTTGATTGATAGCCATACAGAGGCCTTAAGAAGGCATATACTGCTTCTTTTGCTTGTTAATATCATCAATCAATTCCTGTCAGCCTCTTTAAGATATCTACCAAACATATAAGAATCTCAGGGACCTATATACATATAGGCTAATAGGGGTAGCTGATAGGGGGTGGCTGATAAGCATTAGCCAAGAGGCATATTCGCCCACTATTTTTTGATATTAAATTTTGATATTAAATTTTGATATTTAAGCAGAAAGCTCTGGAGGCAAAAAATGAAATGGATAAGAAATCTGGGAGCTAATCTGGGAGCTATCCTGGCTCTGATGGCCATGATGGCAGTGCCTGTGGCAGCCCAGCCGGAATTGCCGGACCCTGGAATGACACCTGACAGCCCTTTTTACTTTCTGGACAGGGTGTCTGACATGTTCCAGTCCAAAGAGGCAGTGGCAGATGAAAAAGCAGCTGAGATAGTTGCGATGGCACAGGAAGGTAATGAGCGCGCCATGGCTAAGGCAGAAGGAAGGTACCAGAAGGCGATGGAGAATAGGCAGAAGGAAGCAGATGGAGACGAGAACGAAGCTGAAGAGGTCGCAAGGCAGGCAAGCAATCATCTATCTGTTTTGGCCCGAGTCAGGGAGCAGGTTCCTGAGCAGGCAAGAGCAGGCATTGACCGAGCACTTACTGAAAGTGCAAATGGCCGTGGGAATGCTTTAGCTGCTTTAGAAAGACAAAACCCAGAACGAGCAGACGAAGTTGCAGAAGCAACATTACAGGAAGTTATCACAGATGTACCTGAAGCAGCACAAGAGGGTTTGCAACGTAAACTTGAAGCTGCCAGAACAGGCGGATCTCGTGCAGCAGGATTTGTTGAAGCCGGCAGAAATTAGCTAAATGAATAAGGGGGTGGTAAGAGTGCTTTTTGAAGACAGTAATCGTAGGATATACTCTTCAGAAGAGGTTGACCTGATGTCTGAATCGGAAATAGAAGAGTGTAATCTGCATGTTTGTGAAGGATTATGATCCTTTACTACATCACATGCGGTTTAGTTTAAGGAGGGGGTTTAAATGGAAAATATCAATAAGAATGAATTAAACAGGAAGATAGGTTACTGGAAGCATGTCTTAGGAAAGCTTGAAACCCGTATGATGAAGGAGCAGTCAGAGCGAGTGGATATAAAAAGCCGGCTGATACATCTGCATAAATTAAGGTGATGATTCATCCGGAATGGCAATAAGAAGGCAAGGAAAATGGCAAAATCAAAAAGAATACTCAATAACAGGATGGAAACAATCGTATGCAGGCATTGCCATAAGAGAATAACCAGCCCTGCATTAGTGGGCCTGACGCTTGTATGCCCTTATTGCAAAAAAACAGTGAACGGCCAATATTATCATAGGGGGATAGAGGAGCAGAAGCTCATAGAGGAACTGAAGATGAAACAAAATGAAACACTATGGAGGAATTGTGGGGGGAACTAAAAATGGAACAAAATAAAGAATTATCAGATATGTTAGTATAGGATGCGGAACATGAATCTTGTGTGATAAAGAATTAAGAAAAAACCATGGAGGGACTAAAATGGTAAAAAAAGAACCAGTAATGAATAAACAGCTTAATAATAAGGGTTCATTATTTTTTATTGCCGGATTGATTGCGGTAATGTTCATGGCGCTTGTTGCTGGGCCAGTAAATGCATTGACAGACACAACTCATCCTACAATAGATTCTGTGAATGTACTTTCAGTGTCGCCAGCAGATCAGGATGACACCATAACAAATGCGGCAGTGATGGTGAAGTTCAGCGAACCGATGGATGAGAGCACAATCAATGGGGATACATTCATTGTGAAGCGCAGGACAACTGCCGCAGATGCATCGCCTTCATCAACAGAATATAGTTCAACACAGCTTGAGAACATAGATGACCCAATAAGATATGACCCTGACACTTTCACTGCAACATTTATGCTGGACAATCCGGTGCCATCAGAGTATAACACACTGCAATCAGGCAGGGAGTATGGTGTTGTAGACACAGTGATGATAACGACAGGAGTGAAAGATCTTGCAGGCAATTCGCTTTCGAGAGATTATGTCTATGGTTTTACCACAGATGGACTTAATGGAGATGAGGAGGTTTCACCGGCACAACCTGAACCAGTTGCAGCAGCACCGCCTGCACCAGCAGATAATCAGGCAGAAAACATCCAGATAGTGACATCAGATAATTCAAGTAACTTCCCATGGATGTGGGTTATTGGCGGGTTAATCTTTGTGTTATTGGCCATCCTGATTTTAGCCTTGGTGATAGGATCATCACGCCAGAAAGATGTTGATGAGACAGGACGCGCTAATCCCTTTGGAGATGTGCACCCGGTGATGGATCTTGAAGGAATAGGCCCGGAGCATAAGAAGGAGCTTCAGTCAATTGGAATAGACAACACAAGGCAGTTATGGGAAGCAGATGCTGCTAAGATAGCAAAAAAGATCAATGTCCCATTGAAATCAGTCAAGAGCTGGCAGCATATGGCAGAATTGGCTAGTGTCACTGACATCGGGCCCCAGTATTCAGAGCTTCTTGAGAGATCAGGTGTGCATACAATTGGGCAGCTTAAGAAATATGACCCAAATAAGCTTCTCAATCTTGTACGCAAGAAGCAGAATTCAATTAAAGTGAAAATACAGGGGAATATCATCGGCTATCCCCTGGTTGAGAACTGGATAAAGAAGGCGCGTAATCATAGATACCCTGGCTTCGAAGGGCAGGCAGCATAAGAAGGCAGTGAATATCATTACAGGTGGCTGCAGCAGATGCTCCCATCTGTAATGATATGTTTAATGATTTAAAATTGGTGGTAAACAGCAAATAATCTTGTATGGAGGTGCCAGAATGGCAAAGAAAAGCAGAGGCGGAAGGATGACTGCGGCTAAAAAAAGGGCTGCAAAAAGTCCGGGCGGCAAAGGGATGGTAAAGAACAGGCCTGCAGGAAAGAAGATAATGAAGACTTAAATGTCTCATTGCGGGAGAGTTATCGCTTCACAGTGGTCTTTCATTGTGAAAGCGGTAACTGATTAAAGAATCAGGAATGGAGGAGATCAATATGGCATTATGGGGAACATTAATAGGGTTTTTGATAAGTTTGGTGATATCCGCGATTATTATTTATTTAGCTGCAAAACTGCTCGGAGAGAAAGAGGGATTCGGCACAGCAGTAATGGCCGCGCTTATAGGCGCAGTAATATTCGGGCTTGCATCCTACCTTTTGGGAATAGGCTGGATTGCCTCATTGGTTGGAGGGATCGCATGGCTTATTGCTCTTGGCAGCTTATACAGGAT
>JAWOBY010000016.1:0-3729 GCA_046484055.1 Candidatus Woesearchaeota archaeon
AGAAGAAGTTAATAGAATCCCTGAACGAAAAAGTAGATAAGGGGTACATTCTTAATAAAAAAATATTTTATATTAAATTCTTTGATTTTTTTGGAAAGGTACCTGAAGAGGACGTAGCAAGAGAAATCGCAAAACAATGTAATGATAATGTTAAAGATCAGTTAAAAAGAGATGGGATGTTGCAACAAGAATAGTAATATCTAACTTTCTCGGAGTCAAAAAATCAGCTAAACAAGAATAGCCAATCCCGTCAGACAAAAAAGCACCTAAAATGCAAACCGCCACAAGGCTGGATCAACTGAAAGAAAAAGGACTGGACAGAATCATAGACGAGGAGAAGGACAACTATCTCTGCTTCTGGAAGCTGTTTGAGGCATCAGAAAAGATAAAGAATTACCAATGCGAAAGCTGCTATGGCAGGGATGACCAATGCTATGCTTATATGCCCTTGTGTGAGATGGAAGAGTATATTGGGAGGAGTTGATTGTCTCAGGTGATAGGAGTGTATTTTTTGTAATTCTCATAAATCTTCTACAAAACCCGAAAATCCCTCACAGGCCACTGGACATTGGGGCGTAAGGGTTAAAAACAACATCTGACTTTCTTATCTTATGCAACTAGAGTTCAAAAAAAGTTTTGAAAGTGAATGCCAGGAAAAAGCGCTTAAACTCTTAAAGGAATTCTCGGATAATCTGGAATTATTACATGATCTTGTAAGGGAAAACTAAGCTATCTCTACCTGGTTTCTTGTATTCAAAGCAGCCTGCTCTAATACAAGATCTGTTGCTTTCTTTTGCTTGTCCGGCGGATAACCATACTTCCTCAAAAGCCTTTTCACCAAAACCTTGAGTTTTGACTTAACGCTCTCCCTCAAAGTCCAGTCTATAGTTGTATTATTTTTTATTATATCTGTAAGCTCTCTGGCTATCTTCTTCAAGGTCTCATCCCCCAAAGCTTCAACAGCGCTCTCATTATTCGCAAGAGCATCATAGAAAGCTATTTCTTCTTCGCTGAGATTTAGTTCTTCCCCTCTGCTTTCCGCATCTCTCATCTCTTTGGCTATGTTTATAAGCTCAGATATGACCTGTGCAGCTTCTACAGCCCTGTTCTGATACCTTTTTATTGTCTTATCCAGCATATCAGCAAAAGATTTTGCCTGCACTATATTCTTGTTCTGCACAACTTTTATCCTGTCATTCAATAGCTTTTTTAGGGTTTCTAAAGCCAGGTTTTTGTGTTTCATCCCTTTTATTTCCGCCAGAAATTCATCTGAAAAAATGGATATATCAGGCTTGTCCAAGCCTGCTGCTTTAAAGATATCCACCACCTTGTCTGAGGAGACAGACTTTGAGACTATCTGTTTGATTGCAGAATCAAGCTCTGCTTCTGTCTTGCCTGATGCAGGGCTTAATTTGACTAAACCTGATTTCACAGCCTGGAAAAATGCCAGATCATCCCTTATCTTGATTGCTTCATCATGGGGCACTGACAGCGAGAATGCCTTTGAAAGCTCAGTCACATGCTGTACATACCTTTTCTTGCCGTCCTTCTGCTTTAGTATATGATCAACAGCTGCAGGCAGGACCCCCATTTTCTCTTTTGGAGTTCCCTTAAAGAATTTTGAATAATCAAAACCATGGAACATTCCTGAAATCAGCTCATATTTCTCCCTCATCACCCTGACAGCTTTCTCCTGATCAAAGGTTGGCTTGCCCTTGCCGCCGCTCTTGGTGTAGTTTGCTATGGCTTTCTTAAGCTCATATGCCAGGCCCAAATAGTCAACCACAAGACCGCCTGGCTTGTCCTTGAACACCCTGTTTACCCTTGCGATTGCCTGCATCAAAGAATGCCCCTTCATGGGCTTGTCAAGATAGAGGGTGTGCAGGACTGGAGCGTCAAAGCCTGTGAGCCACATATCCCTCACAATAGCTATCTGGAAATGGTCTTCAGGGTCTTTAAATCTTTCAGCCATCTCTTTCCTTTTAAGCTTGGTCCTGACATGCTGCTGCCAATCTTCAGGATCAGATGCAGAGCCTGTCATTATCACCTTGATGATTCCGTGAGCATCATCCTTGTTATGCCAGTCAGGCCTTAATCTTATGATCTCTTTATACAAATCAACACATATTCTCCTGCTCATACAGACTATCATTATCTTGCCTTGCATGATCTCTTGTTTCTTCTCAAAATGATTGACTATATCCTTAGCCACAAGCTTTACTCTTTTCTTACTGCCTATAACAGCCTCTAGTCTTGACCATTTGCTTTTGAGGCTTTCCTTCCTTTCTGCCTCTTCCTTTTCAGTAACCTCCTCAAAGTCAGGATCTATTTTGGGTTTCTCTTCCTCCTTGATCTCTATTTTAGCCAGCCGGCTCTCATAATAGATTTGTACTGTGGCTCCGTCCTCAACAGCCTGCTCTATATCATAAATGTCTATATAATTCCCAAACACAGCAGGAGTGCTCCTGTCATTAAGCTCAATAGGCGTTCCTGTAAAGCCTATAAAAGAAGCATTCGGAAGCGCGTCCCTCATGTGCTTTGCAAAGCCCTCTATAAACTCATACTGGCTTCTGTGAGCCTCATCAGCTATGACAACAATATTCTTTCTTTCTGAAAGGAGAGGATACTTCTTGTTTTTATTCTCTGGAAGGAATTTCTGTATTGTCGTGAATATGACTCCTCCTGAAGCCACATTCAGCTTCTTCTTAAGGTCATCCCTTGATGATGCCTGGGCTGGCTTCTGCCTTATCAGGCCGCTGCAGGAGCTGAAAGTGTTAAAAAGCTGGTCATCCAGGTCATTCCTGTCAGTTAAAACAATGAGAGTTGGGTTTTCTAATTCTTTGTTTAGGATAAGCTTTCCGCTGTAGAATAACATTGTAAGGCTTTTTCCTGAGCCCTGGGTGTGCCACACAACTCCTGCTCTCCTGTCCCTCTTTGTGGCTTTTACAGTTGATTCAACAGCTTTTTTTGTAGCATGATACTGGTGGTAAGCAGCCATTATCTTTGTTGTTTTCTTGCGCTGTTTCATAAAAACAATAAAATTCTTTATGATGTCCTCAAATCGCGATTTTTCCAGCATACCATTCAGGGCAACCTCAAGCTGGGGCATTGAAGAAGGCACTATTTCTTTTCCTTCTATTGTCTTCCATGGAAGAAACCACTCCTCATTTGAGGAGACAGTGCCGACCTTGGCTTCATTGCCGTCACTGATTATAAGAAACTCATTATGGTTGAATAAAGAAGGGATCTCGCTCTTGTAGGTCTGGAGTTGATTGAAAGCAGACCCTATAGTCGCTTTCTCATCAGCCGGATTCTTCAGCTCAATAACAACAAGAGGCAGGCCATTGACAAAAATAACAATATCAGGCCTTCTGTTATGATTGTTTTCAATCACTGTGAACTGATTAACTGCAAGGAACTCATTTCCCTTTTTTCTGTCAAACAGGTATACAATATCCCCCTTAACCCTTCCGTCTTTCCTGTACTCAACATCAACACCATTCACAAGGAAGTTATGGAATTTCTCGTTATTTGTTATCAGGTTTGGGCTTTCAGCCCTTAAAACCTTCTTCAGGGCCTCTTCTTTTGCCTCTCTTGGAATATTAGGGTTCAGCCTGTCAATGGCCTTCTTGAGCCTGTCTTTAAGAACAACCTCATCCCAGGCCTTCCTCTCAGGCTTTGGGCCATCAGGAGCTATGTCTGGGCCGTGGATAATAGTGTAGCCCAGGC
>JAWOBY010000044.1:0-9819 GCA_046484055.1 Candidatus Woesearchaeota archaeon
CCAAAAATGGAACATTTTTGGCACGCCAGAAACTTTTGGTTTCTGAGCATTTTCAAATCCAAAAACTCGCCTGTCAAGGCGAGGAGCGTAAAACTCCGCCAACAGAAAATACTTCGTATTTTCTGTTGGCGGAGTTTTACGCTCCTCGCCTTGACAGGCGAGTTTTTGGATTTGAAAATGCTCAGAAACCAAAAGTTTCTGGCGTGCCAAAAATGTTCCATTTTTGGTCATTGCGCACTAAAGTGCGGGGTTTTAAACCCTGCGCAATTTTCAAATAATTATTTTTTATTAAATCTTGATTTATGGAGATTATCCCTCCCTTAATGCCCTCACTTTCTGCCCCGCAGAATTGATTATGGTATAATTGATATGGTATTTTACCGACAGTGTTATTGGATTTATCCGTTCTGTATTATCCCGACAGGATTATCGGATTTTATCAGATTATGTTTTTGTTTTAGACCGACAACAGTATGCCATTTTTTAGTGTTAATCTTTTGTTTTATTCCGAATTGTGATGGTAAATCAGCAGAATATTGATAAGATAAGGGTTCTGAATCTGTATGAATTGATACAATAGTTATAAAGCTAAAAAACTATAAGCATTGATTATAATGAATAATTGAAAAAGAATGATAAATTTTAAGCTTCGCTTAAAGCTTTCTGCTCTGAATCCCTGTCAGTCATGCCTTCCTCCTGGGAATTATCCTCAACAGAATTCCCGTCAGAATCAGGCCCTGATTTATCAGATCCGAATCCATCAGATGCGGATTCCGCACCCCCTGATTCATCGCTGTCAATCCTGTTGATCTGCTGTTTCTCCTTTATCTTCTCGTTCTTGACGGATCTCTGCAGCTCTTTTATCAGCTTCTGGGTGTTGTCAAGGTTCTGCTGTATTGTTGAGATGCATTTCTCAAACGCCTTCTCCAGTGTGTTGCCGTTGAGCCTGTACCCTATGACAACAGCGCCCTGGCTTATATAGCTGGTCTTCACTATGAGATTCAGGGCAGTCCACCTGCCGAGATAATCATACATGGTCTGCCTGCTTATGCCCGCGAAATCACCCATGTCCTCCACTGTCATCACAGCCAGCTCAGGCCTCTTCTTCCTGTAGGCCTGCTTTGAGCGCTCGTAGAGCTCCAGGAGAAGATTGTGCATCTTGTCTGTGGAGCCCTTCTTCCTGGGCATGAGCCCTGTCCTCGCCAGAATCACCTTTGAGAGCTCTTCCGCATCCGGGCTCAGGCCAGTCTCGGCATCTGTAAGTATTATCTTGTTGTCCCTGAAGGATATCACCTCGTTTATGCTTTTTTCCTGTATCAACATCCCTATTTGTGATTTTTAAGTTTTTGGTATTTTGCCGACAACTGCTGAAATAAAGCCATAAACCTTTGATTGTTGCTTAAATGTTTTAGATGGATTGGTTGGGTTGATTATGGACAGGATTATAAAAACATATTAGTTTCTCTAAAAACTATTTAGCAGAATTAAATATGGGCCGAATAATGGCTTTTCTTATCCCTGGCAGGGGTTTATATCCTCTGAAAACCTCTTTTTTTGCCTAAAATTTTTAGTTGATTTTTTATTCGGGATAATCCCGAATCAGGCTTTTGCAAAAAAATGGCTTATTCTGGAATAATGCCATAACAGGTTTTATTGGTGTGGAAATGGATGGCACTCTCTGGGATAATCCCGACAAGATTTGCAAAACAAGTTTGAGGGGTTATGCACGAATAACCCAGGTTCCACATTCAAATCCGGCAAAGGATGAACAGGAAGGGGGTATTGAGGGCCTGTTCGTGCATCATTCCGACAGCACTGAACCAGTATAGGGATTTGTGAGAAAAATAAACAACAGAAAACTTTAAATACTGCCCTACAAACAAGAAATGGTATGAAAAAGCAAGATTTTCGAAAGGCATTAAGGGAAGCCCAGAAAGATCCTGATTTTATGAATGATATGGACAGGTTCATAAAAGAATCAATGGAAGTGCACAAGCTTTAATCCCTGAATCTCTTAACCAGATCATTAAAGTTTAGGAAATCCGGTGTCCTTATATTCTCTCTTGAATTGATGTGCTTATAGGCTTTTATTGCAGGCTTTGAGAGTATTGTCTTGTTGTCAGCAGAATAAACAATATCAAGCCCATTGAAGCTGGCGCACGCAACTATCATAAGGTCAACTCTCATGCTTGTATCCCAGCTATGGATTCCGCCAAGATTCCTGTAGTAATCATAATATTTTTTGCCAGATTTGTTATATTTATTGAATGCTTAATGAAGTGGCCTTCTGTCATCCGGTCATATAGATTCAGCAGAAATATCCTGCTCTTCCTGCTCAGTCTTGTTATTTTGGGGATGTCTCTTATCTCTTTTCTTATTGGCCCATAGCCATATACAAGAAACTGCTTGTCTTCAATTATCTTCTCTTCTATCTCTGCTGCATCTTTTTCTTTGAGCAGGAATCCATAGATGTTTGTGTCAAATATTACTCTTAACATCAATCTTTCAGAATGATAAGATTTTTTAAGCCTCACGCCGCCATGTCCAGTGTCCTGTGATAACTTCCGGCATGGCAGGAAAAACAGCATCAGACTTAGCGACAGCACTGAACCATAAGGGTTTTTTGTGGGAAAGATCATTTCTGATGATCTCTGGCATAATCACATCATGAATCATGCAGATGAGCCGTCAATTCCGCAAGAATTATAAACACTGCCATCCATCCTTCTTCCATGAAACCCTTAAAGCTCGCTGTATCAATCCTGATCCCCCTTATTGCAGGATTTGCAGGATCATTCTTCACCTCATCTGCATGGTACCAGACACTTGACAAGCCTTTCTTCAGCCCTCCTTCGTGGATTTTCGGGCCTGTATGGACAACAATCTACATATTGATGGGCATCTCATTCTATCTTGTATGGACATCAGGCAAGAGCATAAAGATTCCATCAGCAGTGTTCCTTGTGCAGCTAGGCCTTAACGCTGTCTGGTCGCCATTGTTCTTTGGCCTGAAGAACCCTCTGCTCGCATTCATTGACCTTGTACTCATGTGGATAGCGATAATAGCCACAATCATCCTCTTCTGGAGGATAGACCGGAGATCATCGTACCTTCTTGCGCCCTATATCCTCTGGGTGACCTTTGCAGGAGTTCTCAACTGGTGGTTTATCTGACTGTTCAATGGAATTGGGTGCTTCAAAGCAACGATAGCGATATCTGAAAGTACAGGGGAGTGAGATAAAGAAATTCGGAGTTAAAGGAGAGTCTGTTGAGGTGTTCTCCCTGATGCTTGCTCTTGAGCAGAATCCCGGGAAAGGGAAAGAGGTCGGGTTTGTAGGCAATGTTGTTATAAAAGAGATCAAATATAAGAAATACAGGTTTTATTTCATAGCAGACAAATTCAGGATAAAGTTTCTGAGTTCCTCTGAATTGAAGGGCCTGCTGATAAAGTTTGTCCGCATGTCAGTGAAGAAAGACCGGCAGAAGACAATAGACGAGATAAAGCATGTTCTGAGAATGCTCGGTGAGGAAGGGTTCTGATGGGGATTCTGACAGCACTGAAGCAGTATAGGAATTTGTGAGAAAATGATTGATGATGTACTATTTTAGTTATCAAGGTTATAAGAAGGTTTTTGCTCACTGAAGTGATCCTTTCTCTTGAATAGGTATACCCATACAACCAAGTAGACTATAAGATAGAATATGAATGGAGCAGAGATTATAATCCTCCCCATCAACCCTGCGTCAGCAATCGCCTGGATATTTGCAGAACCCACCTCAAGACCCATCTTCTCATTTAATGCAGCAACCGGAAGCATAAAAAACAGAGCGATACTGCATATGATATCAAAAACCATAAAACCCTGCACAACAAGCACTGGTTTCCACCACCTGCCCAGGTATACCGCAACTGCACATATAAGCGGCATAAAAAGGAATAATACGCTCACTAAAAGACTGGCAGGATGAGACACAATAAAAATCAGGATTGTGGCGGGCATATCAGTGAAGAATCCAGTGAAGGCGCTCACCATAAGAATGATGAAATAGATAAAAACAATCTTTATCCCTATACTCATATCTCTCCATCCCATTCTCACATCACTGATTTGACAAGGCCTCCAAAAGCGATGAACAACAATACAAATCCGGGGAATGCCAGCATTAAACTTAGCCCCCCTCTGAATCCAAAAAAGACCATAATGCCCCCAATGATGAGCAAACCTAGGTAACCCAATGTTTTCATTCCCATAAAGTCTGTCATCTGCTGTAAGTTTAAAAAGTTTTTGTATCATTCTGACAGCAGGGAACCGATATAGGGTTTTGTGAGAATGAAGGGCATCAGCCAAAAGTGATGTGCTGTTCAAATCTTTGCAGTTTCCGGGAATACTAGAAGAATTCATTCATGATGAACCTTATGTTCTGCTCAAACTGCTCGTCAGAGCCGGGCCATGACCCCTTCACTTTTTTGAATCTCGCCTTGAGATCAGCTTTCCTTATTTTCTTCCTGGCTACAAGCGCCCTGATATCCTCAATATCCCTCTGGTTAAGCCTTGCGCCTTTTGTTATTATTATGTCTATAGGGCTGAGAACTTTAAGTTTTATATTCTTAAGTCCTGTTTTGTAAGGCCTTGCTCTCCGGACATAATCCTCCGGAAGCTGGAGAGTGAATATGTACCCGCTGTGGAACAGGTCAACCCTGAAAGGGCTTTTTATTGCTGTTTTCTTTATTATATTATGGCTCTCCTCATTGTCAATGCAGAAATCCACGTCAATGGTTGATTCTTTTAGGCCCATCAATACCATCGCAGTCCCGCCTACTGCTGTCATTGTCACCCCTGCTTTAAGTTTCCGATCCAGAGCTTCAAGGTATCTTATTATATCCCTGCTGATTATCATAAGTACACCTCTTTCCTGAAATCATCAAGCGAGAACAGGCCCCTTAGGTTCCATTTTTTCATCATGTCAGGTGCCCTCTTTTCCAGGAAATCCCTGTCTTTTGCTGAAGTGAGGTATCTTATCTTTGCCTGTTTCTGCTTTTCCAGTTCTTTCAGCAGCCCTTTGAGCCCGGGCTTCTTTGATAGCTTCAGCGAGATGTCAAGCAGGAATCCTGTCTCATTGACCAGGTTATTGTCATAGGCTTTCCTGTACAGCTCAAACTTGTCTATGCTGTTCTTTATCAACAGTGTGGGTATCGCCTCAATGAACCTTGCTTCAGGGAATCTCAGGAGGATCGCTATTATGAGGTCATCCAATGGGATTATCTTTCCTCTGATCTTCTTTGCTGTTATGAGTTCATAACCATAATGCGAGAGGCTGGAGAGTATGTCCTCTCTTTTTACGGCCCTTGCTTCTGTTTTTTTCATGATATAAGCTATTTTTCCCCTATTGTCTGTTATTATCTCATTCATTTCTGTGAGATACTCTATCGCCCTCTTGAAGGTCTGGTACATCATCTTCTTTGGGAGGGCCTTCCAGAGCTGGTAGACAGAATATTCTCTATTGTGGGCCTTTATGGTACCCCTTATCATCTCTATTGTGCCTAATCTTGGTGTTCTTGTCATATTATATCAATTGATATAATAAATAGTATATAAAGTTTTCGGTGATGCCCTGCCCTGGATCAGATGCATTATTATAATATGCCCTGTGCGGAGTCTGGGTACCCGGAAGAATAAAGCATTCGCAGAAAACTTCTTAATATCCCTGCTTAAGTGGTTCTTTAACCAGCGCATCAACATAAAGCCTGTACGCGGGCCTCTTCTCTTTCATGTAGACATACCTCGTGCCGATCATGGCCCCGCAGGAGCATTTCAGTTCCTTCGCCGATCTCTTCGGCTCCATCCTGTCTATGTATAATCTTCTCAACGGGCCTGCGCCGTCCTTCTGGTAAGTGAAAAGAGCCTTTCCGCATTTCCTGCACCTGAGCCTGAGAAGCCTTGCGTAACATCCCCGTGCAGAACGATACTTGTCATTCTTCAGCCTGGCCATGGCAGACCGGCCGCATGAGCTTTATAAAAATGTTTTGTGAAAGGATGTAAAAGCGGCTGCGGGTTTTGCGTGGGGATCGGAATCCTTACGGAAAAACCATCAATGAACCGCAAATATTCCTGCACAGGCAGGAAAACCAGATGTTTTTTACTGCAAAGGATTATCAAAAAAAAGAGGATGTCTTCTTGCATGACAAAACCAAAAGATTTTTATACATATGTCACTAACATACTCCATATAAATACGTCAGATGCGAGTTACAAAGGCCTCAGGATAATCCCCTCAATGTCTGCAATGAGAGAGCTTATGAAGCACGGCAAGACCCTCGCAGACGCTGCAGATGTGCTGGAGGAAGGCTATGATGCTCCAAGGAAAAGAGCGAGGGGCAAAGTTGAGAAATGGCTTGACAGGGGCAGGAAAACATACAATGCAGTCGCTGCAAAAGCCCGTCATGACAGGGAGGATGTGTGGATACTGATACACTTCGGAAGGTTTACGAGGAGAAAATGATAGAATCCCGATTCGCAAGCTCGTTCGGGATTTTTTGTCATCTTAAACGAGGTTTAAAATGAAATGCCATAAATGCTCAAGAAAAATGAAGCCGGTCAAGGGGATAAAGTTCAACCAGCACAGGATAGACGGCTGGAAATGCTCCTGTGGAGAGACATATTTCGATCCTGAACAGGCGCAGAGGCTACTTCTCCTGAACAAGCTGAGAAAGGAATCAGTGAAGGTCAGGCTTGGGAGAATCAGGAGCAACCTGATACTGAGGCTGCCCAAGAGCCTTGAGAATGCGCTCGGCCTGAAGAAAGGCGAAGAGGTCAATCTGAAGGTGAAAGGGAATAATATCGTTGTTGAGGTCTGAGGCTGGCATCATTCCACAGGGCAGGCGCCTGTATCCTCTGACTCTGCCTCTTTCCTGAGGCTCTTTATCATCTTCTGAGGCCTTTGCTGCTATGGCTTTTCTTATGGATTTCAGCCTGAGGGATCTTAAGGCCTTCCATATACATCCTTAAAATATTTCTTCTCTATCTTCTTCCACGACATACTGAACAGTTTGGGCCAGTTATCCCCCAAATCCTCAAGATTGGAGCGTATTGCTATCTGGGCTCTCTTGTAGGGTTGAATCAAATCCCCCTCCTTTGTTTTTGCATCAATTTGAAACCATAATTGCATAAATCTCTCTTTAAAGCCGCTCACAGTATGGTAAAGTTTAATGTCTCTTTTAGCTATTTCAGCTTTTGATTTGGAAAGGTGGTGTAATGCGCTTTTTAATCGATCACTGAGGGTTCGGACTTCGTTGATAAAATGATAGATGGGTGTTCCAGGGAGTTCCTCCCCATCAATATATACTATATCGTCTTCACGATGTTCAAATGTAAACAGGTTATGAGCCGCAAGCACCTCCAGATTAACTAATATCTCCCGAGCCTCCCCCATCAGTTTTTCTCTCTCCTCCTCCAGATTTTTAATCTTGTCCGCAGGCACTTTTCTTTTTTTCATAATCTTTTCAATATCACTGCATAACTTATCATATTTTTTGTAATGGCTTTGTATAACATCAAAAGGTTTATTGGAGAAGAAGTTCAGGCTGTTAACCATTTTCCCCATACCTTTGTATACCTCCTTTACCGTTTTCTCAATGTGTTCTTTTTTGTTATCGCTAAAATAATCAGGATTATCATCTATAAAGTCATGCATAACTATTGTTGAAAGCTCACCAAAGAATTCATGTATATCTGTAGGAGGAAAATTTTTCCTATGAGAATTAGCAAACTCATCTAAACACCCCCTGGAGAGTGATTTCCTTTCCTTTTTGGGAGCAAATAATTTTCTTAAGTGGTGAAGATTCTCATGTGTTGCTGATAGATAACTAGTTTTCTCTTTGTTGAAGACATCCCCATTAAAGATTATTGTTTCATTACTAAAATCATATTTACCACTCACATCCTCAGGTATGAAGCATTCAGGAAGTTTATTTGATTCTTTAATCAGGCGTTCACACTCCTTTCTTGGTATCGGCTCTATAACATATATCTCAGGTCGTCTAATATTCTTGTGCTTAGGGTCTATCCTGTCAACACAATAATCCAGTAAAGCCCGGGAGAAATCCTTTAATTCTTCTAATACAACCTCCTGAGAGCCAAATTCCTGCCCCACATGGGGTACAAAAGGAAAACATATATATAAATATTTCTAATTTATGCTACTATTTAGTGGTCAATAGGGTTTGCTGAGGATGTTGTTTCACTCAACAGGGCATGCTTCCGGCTTCTTCATCCCCCTCAATCTCCTTCCTGAGGCTCTTTATCATCTTCTGGGCCCTTCACCGTCCATGTGTACCCCCATGCCCCTGATGTTGCCTTTCCCAGCCTGATAGTAACTGCAGGAACACATAGGCAGGCCCTCTGCAGGATCCCTGCGATGCTGATATTTGCAGGTTACATTCTGATAAAGCGGTTCCCCATCCACTCTTTTTGCTTCCATCCTCTCCTCAAGGGGATTGCAATTGCATTCATCATTGCATCTTTCAGAAAATTCCTGTTCTACATATTCGCATGACTCACAGTCAGTCTCTTTAGCTATTTTTTCAAAGCAAACCTTACTCAGTTCCCTTCCTGTTTCCATGTCAGTGCCGTTCAATTCCCTGCATAAGCCCATGTCATTCTCATACACCGCCCGGGAGATCAGGCAGTTTGATCTGAATTTAGGAGGGAACGCGTCGCATATGGCCGGAATTTCAACAGTCGAGAAACCCCATTTATCATCAATCCTGCAATAGCACATTTTTTCATTATTAAATTCACATTCCACATTGTACATTTCATCCTGCTTTTTTAATTCTTCATCCTCCAAACTTAATCTCGCTCCGGAGCAGATGCATAGATTGTAGCAGGATTCCTTGTTTTCAGGAGGAACATGCTGGCAGGAAGCGCAATTCGTTTCTTCAGCGAAATTCGTGAAACACGCATTTTTTCTTTTGGTTGTTGTGTTTCCTATTGTTCCTGTAATTTCATGGCAAACTGAAACATCCTCAGCAAGAACCAGCAGACAGGATGATTTGGCCTCCTGATCAAAATTCATACATATGTCCATGCTCTTATCAAGTTTTCTTCCCACAACACCATAACAATGCCCTTTCATTTCGGGATCAATGATTTTTTCACAGTATGATAGGTCGGCTTCGTTTAATGCTTTGCCCATATAATCTCCATCATCCATGATAAGCCCACAACCTACTATGAAAACCAAGAACAATAGTGCAGGAATCACCTTTTTCATGATGTTGCTTACAGAGGGGGTTATTAATAAATATTTCTTAAATCATGGAGTCTTATGTTCAATATAGCCCGCTCGTGGAGAAAAGAGATGCTGTCAGCAGACTCACCCACCCCACTCCTCAACAACTGCCTTCCACAATGGCGTATCAACCTTTTCTTCCTTCAGGGCCCTGAAGAAAGCATCAGTATCATTCTTCCACTCAAGGAACTTATTGACTCTTTTTGAGAATGTCTCAAAGCTTTTCTTTACAGGCTGCTTCTCATCCAGCTTGTATCCTATGCTTGTGGGATTCACAGCGCCCCTCAGGCCGGCATACCCTATTGCCACTGAAATCCTCTCAGGCTCTATGCCTTTCTGCATTGAGAAGAGCCTCTTGTATGCCTCAAGCTGCTGCCTGTGCTTGCTTCCCTGCTTATCATCCCTGCTTGTCTTCCAGTCAACTATGAGGTAATCATTTCCGTCTGTGAACACAGCATCTATCACTCCCTTGAAGCTGATGCCTGAGTCAAAGCCGAGCTTGTCAAGGCCTGCTATGAATTTGTCCTC